>CAIXRL010000213.1 GCA_903921835.1 Candidatus Eiseniibacteriota bacterium
ACGGTGAAGATGCTGCCGTTCGACAACAAGAGCGAGTTCGAGCTGCTCGTGGACATGCCACCGGGCACGCCGCTCGAGCGCACGCTCGAGGTTGCGGAGCGCATGACGCGCGAGCTCGCGAAGCGGCCGGACGTCGAGCGCTGGGTGGTCTACGACGGGCTGGGCTCGCCGCTCACGTTCAACGGCCTCGTCCGGCACTACGACTTCCGCTCCGACCCGCGCTTCGCCTCGATCCAGGTGAACCTCGCCGAGGCCGGCAGGCGCCGGCACCAGAGCCACGCCATCGCCCGCGAACTGCGCCCCGCGCTGGAAGCCATCGCGGCCAGCGCCGGCGCGCGCGTGAAGGTGGTCGAGGTCCCGCCGGGGCCGCCGGTGCTCTCCACGCTGGTGGCGGAGATCTACGGCCCCGACCTGGCGGGCCAGCGCGCGTTCGCGCGCAAGGTGTGGGGCGTGTTCAACGACACACCCGGCGTCGTGGACACCGACCTGATGCTCACCGAGGGCCAGCCGCACACGAGGCTCGTCGTGGACCGCGACCGCGCGACGCTGGCCGGCGTGGCCCCCGCGCAGGCCGCGGCCGCCACGATGGCGCTTTACGGCGGCGAGGCCGTGGGCACCCTGAGCGCGCCCAGCGAGGCCGAAGCCGTCCCGGTCCAGGTGCGGCTCGCACCTGCCGACCGCGCCGACCTGTCGGCGCTGCGCTCGCTCCGGATGGGGCTGGGCGCGGGCACCCCGCTGTCCGAACTCTCACACGCGGTGCAGGACTCGACACCTCCCGAGATCATGCACAAGAACCTGCACCGCGTGGTCTACGTGCTGGGCGATGTCGCGGGCAGCGTGGAGGCGCCCGTCTATGCGATCGCCGCGCTGCGCCCGAAGGTGGACGCGCTCGAAGCTCCCGGCGGCGGCAAGGTGCACCAGCTGTCGACGAAGCTGCCGGACTCGGACGAGCGCTACTCGGTCAAGTGGGACGGTGAGTGGCACATCACGTACGAGGTGTTCCGCGACATGGGCGCGGCATTCGCGGTCGTGCTGCTGCTCATCTACGTGCTGACCGTGGGCTGGTTCAAGAGCTTCACCACGCCGCTCGTCATCATGCTGCCGATCCCGCTCTCGCTGGTCGGCATCCTCCCGGCGCACGCGCTCATGGGCGCGTTCTTCACCGCGACGTCCATGATCGGTTTCATCGCGGGGGCCGGCATCCAGGTGCGCAACTCGATCATCCTGGTGGACTTCATCGAACTGCGCATGGCGCAGGGGCTGTCGCTGAAGGAGGCCTGCATCGACGCCGGCGTCATCCGCTTTCGGCCCATGGTACTCACCGCGGCGGCCGTGATCGTGGGCGGCGGCGTGATCCTGTTCGACCCGATCTTCCAGGGCCTCGCGGTGGCGCTGATCGGCGGCGCGTTCGCCGCGCCCGTGCTCTCGCGCGTCGCGGTGCCGCTGCTGTACTTCATGCTGCGCCGCGGCGACGCGCCGGCGGCTGCGGCGGTCGTCGGAAGGGACGCGCAATGAAGATGCTCCTGATGATGGCGGATGCAGCGCGCATCCATACCGTGAAGGCCGACCTCGCCGAGCTGGGTGCGCCAGGCTACACGGTGATCCCCGTCGCGGAGGGCGGAGGCCGCACGGGCATTCACAGCGGCGACCGCGTGCACCCCGGCGCACTCGCGATGGTAATGGTAGTCGACGAGGATGTCGCCGCGGGGCTGCTCTTCGACGAAATGGTGAAGCGACGCGCGACCCACGCGGACGACGTGTCACGGCTGTTCCTGATGCCGGTCGAGCGCCAGGCCTGAGCTCGGCGGCTCCAACAACGGGAGGTGTCTCCATGAGAATCGACACGGCGCTGCGGGGCATCGCGGGGTTCTTCGTCCTGGTTTCCGTCGCGCTCGGCTACCGGGTGAATCCCTGGTGGTTCGTGTTCACCGTGTTCGTCGGCCTCAACCTGCTCCAGAGCGCGTTCACCGGCTGGTGCCCGATGATGTGGCTGCTCGGCAAGGCCGGGCTGAAGGCGTAGCCGCGCGGTCCCGCAGGCCCTCGGCGGCTCAGTCCGCGGGCTTCACCAGCGGATAGCCGGGGTTCGCCCAGTCGGTCTCGAGGTTGTGCGGCGTGTACAGCGCGCGGACATTCGTGTAGCCCAGCGCGCGCAGGGCATCGAACGCCGGCGCCATGTTGGGACAGTGATCCCACGGGCAGCAGCCGCAGTAGACGACGATCGCGCGGTCCATCGGCACGCCGTGCACGGCTGCCTTCAGGCCCACGAGGCCCTCCGCGGTGGAAGCGGCGCCGACGTAGCGCGAGCCGGGGATGGCGCCGGCCTTGTAGAGCACGCGAAAGCCGACATGCAGGATCAGCGGCTTCTCGCCGGTCCCGGCGATCGCGGCGGCGAGTTCGTCCGGCTTGATGAGCTGCTTCGCGCTGCCCGGCTCGACATCGCTCACGGGCAAGGCGGACGGCCTGGCCGGCTCCCGTGCAGGTTGCGTGCAGCTGGACAAACCCATCAGGACGGCGAGCAACACCGGGCACGGCAGGCAAACGAAGAAACGGGCGCGAGCGCCCGGGCTGAAGTGCGACATGTCGGATCACTCCTCAATCGACGCGAGGCGTCGGGGACGTACCTCCAGCTCGACCGTATCGGATGCGCAGGAAGCACAGCTTACCCGTTCGAGCGACATTGGCGCGGGAGAACATGACCGGAGCGTGGGTCGCCGCCACGCGGGACCACCGCAGGGCCATCGCGCGGGGCCATCGCGAACCGACACGCCGCACGGGAGTGCCGCCGCCGGGCGACGCCCTCAGGCGGCCCTGCGGCCGAGAGCCCTGTCCGGTACCGCGACCGTGAAGACCGTGCCGTGCGTCTCGTCGCTCGTGAACTCGACGCTGCCGTCGAGATAGCGCTCGACCAGCAGCTTCACGCTGTAGGTGCCGATCCCGCGTCCCTCGCCGTCCCGCGTGCTGAACGAGCGCTGGAAGATCTGCTGCTGCACGTCCAGCGGGATGACGCCGGCATTGTGAACGGTCAGGGTCAGCCCGTCACCGGCGTGAGTGGCGCACACCTCCACGCGTCCGCTCTCGGGCGTCGCCTCGAGCGCGTTGGACAGCAACCCGTCCACGATCCGGGCGAGCTGGACCGGGTCGGTGCGCAGCGATTCGAACCCCTCCGTGTACAGCCCGATCTCGCGGCCGCGGCCCACGCGCGCCTTGCGGCACACCGCGATCTGCTGCTCGAGCAATCCACGGATGTCGACGTCCCTCTCGAGCACCACGAGTTCCCCGCTCTCCGCGGCCAGCAGCTGGCGGTGCGCCTCGATCTGCCCGAGCACGCGGCTCGACAGGTCACCGAACTCCTGCAGGAACTCCGTCTCGTCCGCCGGTGCGACCTCGTCGTTCCGGACGGGGCCCGCGTGCAGCAGCGGCCTTGTGCACTCGTCCTGGAGATTCCTGAACAGCGTGCGTTCGAGAGCCTTGCGACGCTTCTCCTCGCTGAGATCCATGAACGCGACCACCACCATCTCCTCGCCGCCGATCTCGGCGTAGGTCGCAAACACCCGGAAGTTCAGCGCACCGCTGCTCGTGCGGAACGACGTGCGCAGGCGGCACTCGGTGACCGCGCGACCGTGGGTCGCGAGGCTCTCGAGAATCGCCTGCACGGCGCCACACTGCGCGCACGCGGGAGTGGTGCCGCAACCCGTCACGCGTTCGCGGGCACGCACGCAGCCGAGCACCTCCCCGGGACGCCGGCCGATCAGGCTCTCGCAGTCCGTGGTCGTGAACATGACCTGGAGCTGCGAGTTCGAGGCGACGATCTGGCGCTGGCGGTTCAGGACCATCGCCGGGCCGGGCATGGCTTCGAGCAGCGCGACCGCGATCAGGTCGGAGTTGAAGGCGGAGGTCTGCCAGACGAGAACGTCCTCGCCCGCGCGAGCCGCCGGCGCGAAAGCGGTGTCGTCCGGCACGGAAATCGGGTCCATAGATGTCTCCGGGTCGAAAGGGGTCTCCCGGAGGTATCGGCCCCGTCGGCTCCGCGCTGCAGACCGGCGTGAACCGCGACCCGCACGCGCGAGGAGCGGGCCTGTCAGGCCTCGCGCAGGCGATAGCCGACGCCGGGCTCGGTGACGAGCCAGCACGGCCGGGACGGGTCGCGCTCGAGCTTGGCGCGCAACTGGGCCATGTAGACCCGCACGTAGTGATGCTGCGTGGCGTATCCCGGCCCCCACACCTGCCGCAGGATCTGCTCGTGCGTGAGCACGCGGCCGGCGTGCCTCGCGAGCAGGGCGAGCAGCCGGTACTCGATGGGGGTCAGGTGGGCCTCCACCCCCGCCACGGTGACCACGCGGCGCGCCAGGTCCACGACGAGTTCGCCCACGTGCACGGGACCGGCGTCTTCGCCGGCGTCCCGCCGCGCGCCATGCCGCAGGGCCACGCGCACGCGCGCGAGCAGTTCACCCATCGAGAAGGGCTTGGTGACGTAATCGTCGGCGCCGGCGTCCAGGGCGCGGATCTTGTCCTCGTCCTGTCCCCGGGCGGTCAGCACGACGATTGGCACCTCGGTCCACTCCCGCAACCGGCGCACGACCTCGAAGCCGTCGAGGTCCGGCAACCCGAGGTCGAGCAGCACCAGCTCGGGTGCGCGCGTGGCGGCCTGCGCCAGCGCCTCGGCCCCGTTGACGGCCTCGACCAGCCGATAGCCCTCGCTCGTCAGCCCGGCGCGCAGGAAGCGGCGGACGGGCGCATCGTCGTCCACGACGAGGAGCAACGCGGCGTTGGTCTCGTTCACGAAACTTGGTCCTCCCGATCGTCGGCCTCGCGGTTGATCGGCGGCGGCTCGCCCCCGATGGGCAGCCGGATTCGAAACGTCGCACCACCTCCCGGCCGCGACGACGCCGTGAGCTGCCCGTCGTGGGCCTCCACGATGCCACGTGCGATGGTCAGACCCAGCCCCGCGCCGTGCCGGTCCCGGCGCCCCTGTCCACGATAGAACTTCTCGAACACCCGCGTCTCCTCCCCCGGCGCCAGGCCCGGACCACGATCGAGCACGTCGATCACGATCGCGTCGGCGTCCCGCCCGACCGCGACCTCCACAGGCATCGCGGAATCGGTGAGCTGCAGCGCGTTCTCGACGAGGTTGTTCACAGCCTGTCCCACCAGCACCTCGTCCACGCAGCCGAGCGGCAGGTGCGCGGCGGCGCGCAACGCCACGTGACGCCCCGGGGCCGCCCGTTCGAGACGCTCGAGGACGCCGCCGACGATCTCCGGGATCGAGTGCCATTCACGGCGCACCACGAGCGCTCCCGACTCGAGCCGCGTCATGTCCAGCAGCTCGCCCACGAGCCGGTTGAGCCGCATGGCCTCGTCGGCGATCGTGTCCGCAAGCTCCCGGCGCGTCTCGGCGGGCATCGCCTCGCCCGCGTCGCGCAACCCGGTCGCCGCGCCGGTGATCACGGCGAGCGGCGTGCGCAGGTCGTGCGACACCGAGGAAAGCAGCGCGTTGCGGGCGCGTTCCGCTTCCGCGTCCACGCGCGCCGCCTCCGCCCGGCCCGCGAGCTGGGCGCGCTCGAGCGCCACCGCGGTCTGGTTCGCGAAGGTCTGCACCAGCCGCATCCGGTCCGGGTCTGTCAGCGGAGCGCCTTCCCCCGGCTCCAGCGACAGCACGCCCAGCGCGATGCCGGACGCGACGAGCGGAAGGTGGAGTGCGCGGGAAGCCGGCAGCGTGTCCGTGCCCAGTCCCGCGGGCTCCGCGTTGTCCAGAGCCCACTGGGCGACGCCCATCTCGTGGTCGGCCGGGGCGAACAGGTCGGAGTCGCCCCCCGCGGCGGCGAGCACGCCGTGCTCGCCCGGGAGCAGGAGCGCGACGCGGGCGCCGGAAACATCGCGCACGCGCGCGATGGCGACCTCGACCAGGCGCGGCACGGTGCGGGCGACGGCGAACTCCTGGCTCAGGTGAAACAGGGCGGCCGTGCGCCGTTCGCGCGCCCGGGCCGCCCGGGCCTGGTCGCGCGTCCGCGCGGTCAGCGTGCCGATCACGACCGCGACCACCAGCATGACCGCGAATGTCACGAGGTACTGCGTTCCCGCCACGTTGAGCTGGAACCGCGGCGGCACGAAGCAGAAATCGAACAGCGCCACGCTGAGCACCGCGGTGAGGATCGCGGGGCCGCGCCCGAAGGCCACCGCCACCACGGTCACGCCGAGCAGGTAGATCATGACGAGGTTCGCCAGCTCAAACACGCCGGACATGAGGAAGGCAAGCAGCGTGCACCCGCCGATGACTGGCAGCGTACCCGCGTACGAGCGCCAGTCCACGGGTCCGCGGGGCGCAGCGGGGCGCGGCGGCGCAACCAGTCCCGCGCGAACGGCCAGCACGAGCACGTCCACCTCACCGGCCGCACTCATCAGTCGCTGGACGAGCGAACCCGGCAACCACGCTCCCCACGGCAGGCGCGGCTTACCCAGCACGATGCGCGAAACGTGCCGCTCGCGGGCGAAGTGCAGCAGCTCGTCGGCGACCCGCAGGCCGGTCAGCATCACCGTCTCGGCGCCCAGCTCCTCGGCGAGCCCCATCACGTCCACGAGCGCGTCGCGCTGGGCGTGGGATTCGCGCACCTGCCCCGGCGTCTCGACGTGCACGACGATCCACTCCGCCTTGAGCGCCGTTGCAATCCGGCGCGCCCCGCGCACGAGCTGCAACCCGCGGTCGGCTTCCCCGATGCACACGAGCACGCGCTCGCGGACCGCCCACAGCTCGGCGATGCCCGCGGCGCGCCGGTACGACTCCATCTGCGCGTCCACGCGCTGCGCCGTCTGCCGCAGGGCGAGCTCGCGCAGGGCGATGAGGTTGCCCATGCGGAAGAAGTTCTGCGCCGCCCGGCCGGCCTGCTCGGGCACGTAGACCTTGCCCTCGCGAAGCCGCTGCAGCAGGTCGTCCGGCGGCAGGTCCACGAGCTCGATCTCGTTCGCCCGGTCGAGGATCGAGTCCGGGACGGTCTCGCGCACGTTGACGCCGGTGACCTGCGCCACGATGTCGATCAGGCTCTCGACGTGCTGGACGTTCAGTGTGGTGTGGACGTCCACCCCCGCGGCGAGCAGCTCCTCCACGTCCTGCCAGCGCTTGCGATGGCGCGATCCGGGCGCGTTGGTGTGCGCGAGCTCGTCCAGCACGAGCAGCCCCGGCCGTCGCACGAGCGCGGCGTCCAGGTTGAAGTCCCGCACCTGCACGCCGCGGTGCTCGACCGTGCGGGCCGGCAGTAGCTCGAGCCCTTCCGTGAGCGCCTGGGTCTCCGATCGCCCGTGGGTCTCGACGACGCCGATCGCCACGTCAATCCCCGCCCGGCGGCGCTCGTGCGCCTCGACGAGCATCGCGTACGTCTTGCCCACGCCGGCGCAGGAGCCGAGGAAGATCTTCAGCTGCGCGCGGTGGGCCTGCCCGTCCCCGGCACGGACGTGGGCGAGCAGGGCATCGGGATCCGGACGGGAATCGTGCATGACGCTCCTGGACCAGGTTCGGCAATTCGGCATCAGGGACGCCGCACGGGCGCCCCCGGCGACGAGAGTGTGCCACTCCCGGAGTCGGGAGCGAAGCGGATCGCGATCGCGTCGAGGTCGCGGTTGAGCGCCAGGACGTTCACGCACGGCTCGCCGAACACTCCCAGCAGGCGCGGCTGCACGCGCCGCTCGACCAGCCGCCGGACCTGGCCGCCTTCCAGGCCGCGCACGCGCGCGACGCGCGCCACCTGGTACGCGGCGGCGGCCGGCGAGATGTCCGGATCGAGACCGCTCCCCGACGCCATCACCAGGTCCGCCGGCACGGCGGCCGCGTTCCCGGGATCCGCATCGCGCAGCCGTGCCACGCGCCGCACCACGGAGTCCCACCAGGCAGGCCCGGTGATCGCGAGGTTCGAACCCGCGGACGCGCCCGCGTCGTACCGCGTCGCGCCGGTCGAGGAGGGTCGTCCCCAGAAGTGCCCGGGATCACCGAACGACTGGCCGAGCAGCTCAGACCCGATCACGCTCCCGCCGGAGACCAGCAGGCTCCCTCCCGCCCGGCGCGGAAAGGCGAGCCGGGCCACGCCGGTGACCGCGAGCGGGTAGAAGACGCCGGTCACGAGCGTGAGCGCGAAGAGCATGCGCAGCGAGGCGCGGAGTTCGCGAAGCACGGTGCCTCCCTAGCCCGGAGTATTCATGAACCGCCAGCCGAGAGTGCGAGATGTGCGTCAGACGCAAGAGGATCGGCCGGCCGCGCCGGAATCGTGTTCTCCACACGATGAGGACAGCGGCCGGTCGAGCTTCGCAGCGGATGACGCGCAGATC
>CAIXRL010000214.1 GCA_903921835.1 Candidatus Eiseniibacteriota bacterium
CGACGAGTTGCGCGCCTCCGCGCTGCCGTTCGTCTGCAAGCCGAGCGCGCTGCGCCAGGCTCGCGCACGCCCCGCCGTGCGAGCGCGAGACAGCGGCGGGCAGGGCATGCTCGCTGCACCGCTTTGCCGCCGCGGAGCAAGCAGCGCAGCCGCGCGGTCTCCGGCGCCCTCGAACGCGCCGCAGGTGCCTTGCGAAGGCTCGAGCGAGAAGCCATAGTCCCTGGCTCGTGAGCCTGCAGCGCAGATCGATCGGATCCTGAGGAACGCCCGCGATGCCTTCCAAGTCCCGTTCCGACTCGAGAAGCGGGCCCGCCGGCGCGCGGGCGAGGTCCCGCGCCGCCGACGATTCGATGCGTGGCACGCTCCGCCCGGCGGGCGGCGCGCCGAGGGCCTGGTCGGCGCTGCTCGCATCGGCGATGTTCGCCTGCTACGTCGCGCTCGCGCCGCATGTCTCGGGCGACAAGGACGCGAGCGAGTTCACGCTGGTGCTGGCCACGGGCGGCGTGCTCCATCCGACGGGCTACCCGATCTTCACGCTGCTGGGCCACGCGTTCGTCGTGCTCGCGCACGCGCTGGGCGCGGGCTTTCCGTTCGCGGCCAACCTCTGGGTCGCCTGCGGCGCGGGGGTCGCGCTCTTTCTGCTCCACCGGCTCGCGCTGCGAGTGCTGCCCGCTTCTGACGCGCTCTCGGGCGCCGAGCGCTTCCTGCTGGCGGCGCTCCCGGTCGTGGTGCTGGGCTTCAACCCGGTGTGGATGGTCGAGTGCACGATGGTCGAGGTGCACAGCTGGCAGATGGTGTGGGCGTGCGGCGCGGCGCTCGTGCTCGTCGACCTGCTCGACGCGCTCGAGCAGGGTGGCCCGCGCGTGCCGCGGCTCGCGTGGCGCATGGCGGGGTGGGGGTGCTTGTGCGGGCTTGGGGGCGCGCACCACACGACGTCCGTGTTCCTGGCGGGCGGCATGACGCTCGCGCTGGCCGTGGCGCTCGCGCGTGCGAGGCGCCTCCACGCATGGGTGCCGCTGGCGTGGCTCGCGGCGGGCGTGGTGCCGCTGCTCAGCTACGCCTACGTGGGCTATCGCGCCTTCCACCCGGGCGACGCGTTCCTCTGGCCGCCGCTCGAGCCCAACGCGGGCAGCGTCATCGCGCACGTCACGGCGAGCGCCTACCACATGTACCTCGGCCGCTGGGCGCCGGGGCACACGCAGCTCGCGTGGCTGCGGATGTACCTGCTGCCGTTCCTCCTGCCGGGCCTCGCACTGCTCGCGTTCCAGTGGTTCGGCGCACGCGGTGCGCGCCGGTTGGCGCTGGGCGGGCTGCTGCTGGGCGCGCTGGCGCAGATCGTCTTCACGTTCCGCTACGGCGTGCCCGACCCGGACGCGTACTTCCTGCCGCCGCTGGTGGTGGCGCTGCTCGCGGTCGTGCCTGCCGGCGCGGGCCTGCTGGCGCGGCTGCGCGCGAATCGCCCGGGCCTGGCGCTCGCGACTTCGGCGGTCGTGGTGCTCCTCGGTTTCTGGAGCGTGATGCACTTTCGCATGCTCGAGGTCCGCAGGGACGCGCTCACGCGGGCGGACACGTACTTCCACTCCATGTGGAGCCAGATTCCCGATGGGTACGCGCTGGTGCTGTGGCCGCGCGATGAGTTCGTCATGCTCAAGGAGTACCAGCGCTTCTACGGCGAGAAGCCGAACCTCGATGTGCAGTGCACGAGCATGCTGTTCTACGCACGACCCCGCGCGCTCTTCCAGGAGAAGTACGGCTTCGACCCGCTCGCGCTGGTGGACCGCGCGCACCTGGCGGCGCCGGTGCGCCCGGAGTTCCTGATCGGGCAGCAGGACAGCCCCGAGCAGGCGCACCAGTACGCGCTGGTGCACCAGTGCCTGGCCGAGCGTTCGAAGATCCCCGTGGTCGCCTTCGACCCGCCGCGCCCGACGAGCGTCCTGCCGGGTCTCGCGGCGCCCGAATCGCTGCTGCGCGCGCCGCTCTGAAGGCGAAAGGCGCCATTCGAGAATGATAGGCGCCTCCTGCGGGCTGGTCCCGGCGCTTTGGTGAACTGCCGCCCGCGGGCATAGTCTGGAGCGTGGCCCCCGCGTCGTGCCACCGGGCTCCAGCGGGGGCGTAGCTTCGGACGCGCGTGCGGTGCGGGACTCTGCGCCCGGCGCGTCGCCATGCTCATGCCCTCGCCTCAGGCCGGCGTCTCACGATCCGTTTCGCGTCAGCACTCCAGTAGAGGCACCCCATGCGACCGGCAGCACGACGTGCGGTTGTTCTTGCCGCGATCACGACGCTTCTCGCACCTGTTCCGGTTGTCTTGGCGAACGGGTTGAGCCTCGAGCTCCGCGACGGCTGGACCATCGAGTCATCTGCGAAGGTGAGCGCCACCGGGGAGGCGCTGTCCATGCCAGGATTCGATGCGCACGACTGGCACCGCGCGAGCGTGCCGACAACCGTGGTCTCGGCGCTCGTGGCCGACGGCACGTTTCCCGATCCCTACGTCGGCATGAACCTGCGCGGCATCCCCGGCACGACCTACGCGATCGGCGACAACTTCTCGGTGCTGCCGATGCCGGAGTCCAGCCCATTCCGAGTGCCGTGGTGGTATCGCACCGAGTTTGACCTGCCGGTCGAGGCGCGCGAGCACACGCTCTGGCTTCGCCTCGACGGCGTGAACTACCGCTTCGACGCCTGGCTCAACGGGACGAAGATCGCCGACCGAGACAGGATGGCGGGGGCCTTTCGTGTTCACGAGCTGAACGTGACCGGCATCGCGAAGCCGGGACGCAACGCGCTCGCCATCCTCGTCGAGGCGCCGCAGTCCGGCGACCTCGCGATCACGTTCGTGGACTGGAACCCGATGCCGCCCGACCGGGTGATGGGCCTGTGGCGACCCGTCACGCTCAGTGCCACGGGTCCGGTCGCGCTGCGACATCCGCAGGTCGTGACCCGGCTCGACCTGCCGGCTCGCGATCGCGCGGAGCTCACTGTAAAGGTGTTCGCGAACAACGCGACGTCGGCGCCCGTGGCCGGCATCCTGCGTGGACGCATCGGCGCGATCGCGTTCCGAAAGCCCGTGCGACTCGCGGCCGGCGAGTCCCGCGAGGTCGTCTTCACGCCGGGCGACTTCGCGCAGCTCGTCGTGAGGCATCCGAAGCTGTGGTGGCCGTATGCCTACGGGCCGCAGAACCTGCTCACGCTGAAGATGGAGCTCGTCGTGAAGGGCGTGGTGTCCGACCGCACGGTGTCGCGCTTCGGGATTCGCCAGTTCACCGCGGAGATGACGCCGGAGGGGCACCTCGTCTACGTGGTGAATGGCCGCAGGATCCTGATCCGCGGAGGCGGCTGGAGCTTCGACATGCTGCTGCGCAGCGTGCCCGAACGCCAGGAAGCGGAGTTGCGCTACCTGAAGGACCTGGGACTCAACACGGTGCGGCTCGAGGGTAAGCTCGAGGACGATCATTTCCTCGAGGTCGCCGACCGCGAGGGCATCCTCGTGATGCCGGGATGGTGCTGTTGCGACCACTGGGAGCAGTGGGATCGGTGGACGGAGGCGGAACTTCCCATCGCGGTCGCTTCGCTGCGCGACCAGATCCTCCGGTTGCGCGGCCGGGCCTGCGTGTTCACGTGGCTGAACGGCAGCGATGGTCCGCCGCCTCCCGCGATCGAGAAGGCCTACCTCGGAGTGCTCGCAGAGCTGGGCTTCCCGGATCCGGTGCTCTCCTCGGCGAGTGAGACGAAGTCCGCGCTCACGGGGCCGACCGGAATGAAGATGCGCGGCCCGTACGAGTGGGTGCCACCGGTATACTGGTACACCGATTCCACGCACGGCGGGCCGAGCGGCTTTGCGACCGAGATCGGCCCCGGCCCCTCGCCACCTCCGCTCGAGAGCTTGAAGGGCTTCCTCCCGCAAGGCAGCCTGTGGCCGATCGACAGCGCGTGGAGCTACCACTGCGGCGGTGGCGTGTTCAGCACGCTGAGGGTCTTCAACGCGGCCATGGACGCGCGCTATGGCCCGTCCGCGAGCGTCGAGGAATACGCCCGCAAGGCGCAGGTGGCTGCCTACGAATCCCACCGCGCCATGCTGGAGAGTTTCGGGGCGCGCAAGTACGTCGCCACGGGCGTCATCCAGTGGATGCTGAACAACGCCTGGCCCTCGTTGATCTGGCACCTCTACGGCCATGACCTGCGGCCGGGCGGATCGTATTTCGGCGCCAGGAAGGCGTGCGAGCCGCTTCACGTGCAGTACGGATACGACGATCGCTCGGTCGTCGTCGTCAACTCCACGCTGCGGGCATTCCGGGGCCTGTCGGTCACGGCGCGCGTCCTCGACGCCTCCGGCACCGAGACGCTTTCCCGCACCTCCCGGCTGGACCTCGGGCCGGACACCGCCGTCGTCGTGCTGCGGCTGCCGGACCCGGGCGGGATCACGCCTGCGTACTTCGTCTCGCTGACGCTTGCCGACCGTGCGGGACGAACGGTGTCGCGCAACGACTACTGGCTCTCGACGAGGCCGGACGTGCCCGACTGGCCGAGATCCGAGTGGTACTACACGCCGGTCCGCCAGTACGCCGACCTGGGCGGCCTGCAGAGCCTGCCGCCCGCCACAGTATCCGTGGCGGTGAGGTTCACCGCGGCCGGGGCGCAGGGGCATGCGCGGGTCGTGCTGCAGAACCGCTCGCGGAGCACGGCATTCTTCGTTCACGCAAGCGTGCGGCGGGAGCGGGGCGGCGACGAGGTGCTGCCTGTGCTCTGGGACGACAACTACGTTACGCTCTACCCGGGCGAGCAACGCATGTTGCGGGCGACCTACGCCCGCAAGATCATCGGCCCGGGGCGCCCGGCGCTGGTCGTGGACGGCTGGAACGTGGCGGCGACGGCGGCGATGTGAGGAGCGTGATGGAGTCCGGGCAAGGAGGAGTGCTCAGAGGACCCGGCACTCACCTCGCCGAGGTGAGCGCGGGCAGCCTCCTACTCGTGGTGCTGTTCGCGGTGGGCGCTGTCGCGTCGGCGAGCGCGTCATCGTCCGCGGCGGGCGCGGCGCCGTCCGGCACGCTCGCGGGTCCCGACGTGCAGACCGCCGAACTGTCGCAGGGCTGGGCGTGTGTTTCCGCCACCAGCGTCGGCGACGGAGGCGCCGTGGTCTCGCAGTCGGGATACGGTGTCGCTGGGTGGTACCCGGTCACGCTGCCCTCCACGGTCATGGCCGGCCTGGTGGCGAACGGGGTCTACACCGACGTCTTCAGCGACACGCGTCTGCAGTCCGTGCCCGACCTGACCCACCAGGACTGGTGGTACCGGGGCGAGTTCGTCGCTCCCGCGGCGGGCACCGGCCAGAGATACCGGCTGCGCTTCAAGGGCATCGCGTACAAGGCGCAGATCTGGCTCAACGGCACGGAGATCGACTCCAGCGCGATCGGAACGCTGGTGAACCACGAGTACGACGTCACGAGTGTGGTCCACCCGGGGGCGACCAACGCGCTGGCGCTGCGCGTCACGCCGCCGAGCAGCGCGGGGAACAACCTCTCGTTCTGGTACGTGGACTGGAATCCCCGGCCGCCGGACATGAACGCGGGGATCTGGGGAAAGGTCCTGCTCGAGACCTCGGGCCCCGTGGCGCTGCGCGACCCCTACGTGCGAACCGTGCTGCCGTTGCCGGATACGACGTCCGCGGACTTGACGGTTTACGTCGACGCCGTCAACGGGACCTCCAGCCCGGTCACGGGTGTGCTCAGCGGGCAGATCACGCGGGCAGGATGCCCGACGTTGTCGTTCAGCCAGGGCGTCACGCTCGCGGCCAATGAGCGCCGCGAGCTGAGCTTCGATCCGGCGTCCTATGGCCAGCTCCACGTCGCCAACCCGGCGCTCTGGTGGCCGATCCCGCTGGGCAGCCCCGAGCTCTACACGGTGGCGCTCACGTTCGCCGTCGGCGGCGAGGCAAGCGACAGCCGGCAGATCGATTTTGGGATCCGGCAGTTCACGGATTACGTCACGCCGCTGATCCATGGGAGCACGTACCGTGGATACAGGGTCAACGGCCAGAACGTCCTGGTTCGCGGCGCGGACTACGTCTGGGACATGCTCCTGCGCACACCCGCGAAGACGAACAAGGCGCACATGGACTACGTACGCGACATGGGGCTGAACCTGGTGCGTTTCGAGGGCATCCTCGGCAACGAGGACATCTACGATCTCGCCGACCGCTATGGCGTCATGCTGATGCCAGGCTACGTGTGCTGCACGTACTGGGCGCAGTACGGGTCGTGGACGGCCCAGGACCACGCCGTGGCCAACGCCTCGACCGAGAGCCAGATGCGCCTGATGCGCGCGCATCCCAGCGCGCTGGTGTGGGCGTACGGCAGCGATGAGCTGCCTCCCGGCAGCGTACTGACGCCGTGGAAGAGCATTGCCACGGCGCTGCACTGGCAGAACCCGACGCTGGACAACGTCGCCTCCTACAACAACCCCGCCGGGAGCGTGCCGAAGATGGACGGGCCGTACGTGTGGGAGCCGCCCGTCTACTGGTATGCGAACACGACCGCGGGCGGCGCGTTCGGCTTTTGCGCCGAGCAGGGCGGCGAGTCCATGCCGCCGGAGGAGTCGTTGCGCCGGTTCCTGGGCCCCGCCAACCTGTGGCCCATCGGCACGGCCTACGGCTATCACGCGGGGGAGAGCCCGATGGACAACCTGGACTACTACAGCCCCGGGATCGACAACCGCTACGGCGTCACCACGAACATCACGCAGTACGCCGAGCGGGCGCAGTTGCTGAACTACGAATCGGAACGGGCGCAGTTCGAGGCCTTCGGCGCCAACGCCTACACGCTGGCGCAGGGTACGGTGTACTGGATGCTCGACGACGCGTGGCCCGCCGTGCACTGGAACCTGTACGACTACTTCTTCAAGCCGGGCGGCGGGTACTTCGGGACCAAGAAGGCCCTCGAGCCGGTCCACATCCTCTACGACTACCAGACCCGCAACGTGAAGGTCTTCAACGCCACGCTGGCCGCCGTCAGCGGCCTGACCGCGTCGGTGACCGTGTGCAACATCCCCGACCTGACCGTGAAGTACTCCAGCCAGGTCGTGATGAGCTTCCCGGCGAACACCTCCACGCTGGCGCTGACCGTTCCAACCATCAGCGGCCTGTCCACAACCTACTTCATCCGCCTTCAGCTCAGGCGCGCATCGGGAGACGTGGTCAGCGACAACCTCTACTGGTACTCCACGACGCCGGACGTCATGGGCTCGGTGGAGGACTGGTACTACACGAGCGTGGCGACGTACGCCGACCTGACCGGCCTGAACAGCCTGCCTGCGAACACGAGCGTCACCGCCACGACCGCGCGCGCGAGCGGCGGCGGCACGGACACGCTCGTCATCGCGCTCAGGAACACCAGCCCGACGAACGTCGCGTTCTTCCTCCGCCCCGAGCTCACGGCGGGAGAGGGCGGGCTGGAGGTCGTCCCGGTCACCTATACCGACAACTACGTGACGCTGTTCCCGGGCGACTCGACCACGATCGTGGCGCGCTTTGCCAGCGAGGACCTGGGCGGCTCGCAGCCGTACCTGCGCGTGGCTGGATACAACGTGCCGGCGTTCGGCCAATCCGTGGCCGCGGTCGGGGGCGGACGGAAGGCGCCCGCCAGCGAACTGAGCCGCATCTGGCCGAACCCGTTCGCCGGCCGCACCACGATCGCCTTCACCCTCGCGCAGCGCTCGACGGTTCGGCTCCGGGTCTTCGACGTGGCGGGACGCCTCGTCCGGACGCTTTGCGACGGGGCCGTCCTGGAACCGGGCAACCGCCAGGTCGAGTGGGACGGACGGAACAACGCCGGGGCGTCGCTGAGGGCAGGACTGTACTTCTGCCGTCTCGAGACGGCCGCAACCAGCAGAACGATGCGCGTCGTTCTCGCACGCTGACGCGGATCGACCCGGACGATTCTGCGGGGATCCCGGGCGCATGTGCGCGCCCCGGTCCCGACACGCCCTCAGGCGCTCCGATCATCCGGAGCGCCTTTCGCCTGTGCTGTCGGGTGGAAAGTATGAGCCCCCGGAGCAGCGGATTTCGCCCTCCTCCAGTAGAGAGCACTGCGGGCTCACCCTGCGATCCGGGGGCGCCCGGATCGGCTCCGCCGGCACCTTCACCCACGTCGAGGGCACACATGAAACTCCGCCTCGCAGATCTGCTCGCTTCCGGGCTGGCGCTTGCCGCCGCCCTGCTCCTCCTGCTCGCGCTCGCGCACGCGGCGCACGCCAGCGCGGCCGGCGCGTGGCAGCCGCTCTATGGACCCTGGCAGAACGGCGGGTCGGTGGCGCTCGACGACAACCAGCACCGCCTGTTCACCTTTGGAGGCGACGGTACCGACATGGTGCGCGTGATGTCGCTGGACGGCTTTCCCTTCCCATGGTCGCTCTTCACCGTGGCCGGCGCTCCGCCCGCGATCCGCGCGAACGGCTCGCTCAACTACGACTCGGCGCACAACCGCCTCATCGTGTTCGGCGGCGACACGCCGGTTGGCACAGCGCTCAATGACGTCTGGGCGCTCAACCTGTCGGGTTTGCCCACGTGGACCAACCTGACCACAACAGGGCCCGCGCCGGATCCCCGCAGCCAGTTCGGTTCGTGCTACGACCCCGCGTCGGGAAAGTTGTTCGTCTTCGGCGGGCTCGACAGCAACTCGACGACCGAGACCAACGACCTGTACGCGCTCGACCTCAACGCGAGCCCGCCCGCGTGGAGCATGCCGGCCCAGTCGGGCGATATCCCGATCGGCCGCTCGGGTGCCCCGCTCGCGCTGGACCCGGTCGGCAACCGCATCTTCCTGTTCGGCGGCAACGCGCTCGACGCCGACTGGAACGACGAGTACGAACTCGACCTGTCCACGTTCGCGTGGACCACGTCTCCCATGTCCGGCGTGATCCCGGATCCGCGCAGCAACCATCTGTGCGTGTGGGACCGCAACTCGTCCAAGCTGATGGTCTGGGGCGGCGCGGCCTCGGACGACTCGATCCGCGCCATGGACATTGGCACGCGCGAGTGGTCGTCGCTGCCCTGGTTCATCGGACCGCCGCAGCACTGGGGGCCAGCGGTCGGCGTGTTCGACTGGACGTGGGACCGCGTGGTGGTGCTGGCGGGCCAGCGAGGGGCCGAGGCGTTCATGTTCAACAAGGCCGCGCCGACCAACTACTGGTACCTGACGGGCCCGGGCAGCTATTCCATGGGCGGAAGCTTCGTCGTGGACCGCGCGCACGGGCGCGCCATCGCCTACGGCGGCACGGACTGGAACGGAAACTACGTCATCAACAGCTTCTGGCAGTACGCATTCACCAGCCCGCAGGGCTGGAACGGCATCAACACGGGCGGCATCCCCCCGCCCTCGCGTACGTCACACGTGGCCGTGTGGGACGACAAGCACGATCGCATGCTGGTGATCGGCGGGCGCGACGAGAACGGCAGCAATACCAACACGGTCTTCGCGCTCCAAGACAGCGCCGACTTCATGAACTGGCAGCAGCTGGCGCCCACGGGCACCCCGCCCACGCCGCGCATCTACTCGACCGGCATCTACGACCCGGTGGGCGATCGCGTATTGCTCTACGGCGGGCTGGACGCCAACAACTTCCGCGCCGACCTGCGCCAGTTGTCGCTGACGCCGTCGCCGGCGTGGACCACGCTCGTGACCACCGGCGGCCCCTCGGGACGCGGGGGAGCCAGCGCCATCTACGACGAGCCGCGCCACCGCATGATCCTCTTCGGCGGCGCCGACAGCGTCACGGGCAACTACATGAACGACGCCTGGGCGCTCAACCTGCCGGCGCTCACGTGGACGCACCTGCTGCCCTCGGGAACGCCGCCGATCGGCCGCTGGCGGCACAACGCCGTGTACGACTCGCGCCGCAGCCGCATGCTGGTCTTCGGCGGTCGCGGAACGGAAGGCGATTCCGCCGACGTGTGGGAGCTGACCCTGGCGCCCACGACGCCGGTGTGGACGCGCCTGGCGTCCGTGGGCTACACGCCGATGTATCGCTCCCTGGCGGGCGCCGTGTACGATTCGACTGGCGATCGCATGCTGGTGTACGGCGGCGTCAGCCTCATCGCCAGCAACCTCGCCATTGGGCAGCAGGACCTGTGGGGCCTGCAGTTCAGCGGCGGGGTGGCGTCGGTGTCGTTCAGCGGGGCCGCCAGCGTCTCCATGGTGGGCCAGCCGTGGCCCAATCCCGCGCACGGCGGCAGCCGGCTCGCGTTCGCGCTGGGACGTGCGACGGACGTACGCGCGGCTGTGTACGACGTCGCAGGCCGGCGGGTGAGGATGCTCGCCACGGGTCTGCAGGGGGCAGGGCCGCACGAACTCTCGTGGGACGGCCGAGACGGCGCGGGGCGCTGCTCTTCGTCGGGGTTGTACTTCTATCGCGTGCAACTCGACGGCCGGACCGAGTCGCGCAAGGTGGTGCTCGCGCAGTAGAGGCGCGGCAGCGGAGATCCACGTGCGATCGGGAGGCCGGGCAACGACTGGCCTCCCGATCGCACGTTGTCGGAGCGGGCGATGGCGGCGGTACACCAGGGCGGCACATTGTTCTGTTCCCGCCGGGAGGCGGAGGAGTACCGTTCCCGCAGGGAAGGAGGCCCTGATCTGCGGGGCATCTTCCGCCATGGGCGGGCTCATGAATAATGCGGGCTAGCACGGGC
>CAIXRL010000215.1 GCA_903921835.1 Candidatus Eiseniibacteriota bacterium
CGGCCGATCTTCTTGCGGCTGACGCACATCTCGCACTCTCGGCTGGCGGTTCGGTAGAGTCGAGATGTGGCGCAGTGACGTACAGGACCGGCGGCGCCGACAGCACGCGCGTCGATGCGACGACCGGCCACGTCGAGCAGTTCGAGCGACGCTGCCGCCGCGCTCGGGAGCGCGAAGGTCACCGCCAGCGTTCCGCCGCGCCATGGGTTCCGCGCGGTCGGGGCCGCTGGTTCAGGGCCGTAGCCGAGGAACCGGACGATCTGGAACCCGAGGGACCGGGGAGTGCACGGCGCGCGCGGGCTGCCGCAGGCGGTCGAGACTGAGGTAACTACCGGCGTTCAGTAACACGGACACCGTGTTGTCGGCATGGCCCCAATCGCCGTTCGCCACAACAAGGTCCGGTCTGCTGTCCCCGTTCAGGTCCCCGGCGGCCACGAAGACCGGCCCGATCCCCGTGGCGAAGTCCGACTTCGCTCCGAAGGCCCCCTGGCCGTCGCCGAGCAATACCGACACCGTGCTAGAGCTCGCGTTCGCCGTCGCCAATTCGGGCTTGCCATCACCGTTCAGGTCCACGATTGCGACGGAGTTGGGGAGACCCCCTATCACGTAGTCCGTCTTTGGTCCGAAGGCCCCATTGCCGTTGCCAAGCAGCACGGACACCGTTCCACTGGCATTGCAGTTCGCCACCGCCAGGTCGGGCTTCCCGTCCCCGTTCAGATCCCCGATTGCCACGGCGTAGGGGTACTGAACTGCCGGGTAGTCGTTCTTCGCCCCAAAGGTCCCATCGCCGTTGCCGAGCAGCACCGAGACCGTGCTGGAGTTGTAGTTGGCTGTTGCGAGGTCCGGTTTCCCGTCCCCGTTCAGGTCCCCGACTGCCACTGATGTGGGCGTCTGCCCGGTCCCGTAGTTGGTCTTCGGCCCGAAGGTCCCATTGCCGTTGCCAAGCAGCACTGACACCGTCGGGGAGTGCAAGCTCGCTGTGACGAGGTCGGGCGTGCCGTCCTGGTTGAGGTCCCGGATCACGATGCACGTCGGGTAGCTCCCCGTCACGAAGTCTGTCCTAGCTGCGAACGTCCCGCCGCCGTTTCCGAGCAGCACCGATACGGTACTGGAACTCTGGTTCGCCACCGCCAGATCGGGCTTCCCGTCCCCGTTCAGGTCCCCGATTGCCACGGAGATGGGGTTGATCCCAGTCACGAAGTCCGTCCTTGGCCCGAATGTGCCGTTGCCGTTGCTGAGAAGAACCGAAACCGTGGTTCCATACGTTGGAGAGTAGCCGCTGTTCGCCACCACGAGATCGGGCTTACCGTCGCCGTTCAGGTCTCCGATGGCCACAGTTCGGGGATAGCTCCCAGTCGCGTAGTCTGTCTTGGCTCCGAATGCGGCCGGCCCGCCGCCCGCGCCGGCGACACGGAGGTAGTTGGCCCGGGTGATGGTATTGCTGTCGACGGCGGTGACTACCGTCAGGCTCACCGTGTAGGTGCCGGCGGCTGCATAGATGTGGCTGGGGTTCTGTGCAACGGCGCTCGCACCATCACCGAACTTCCACGACCAGCTGGTGATCGCACTGCTGCCGGCTGTCGAGTGGTCGGTGAACGCGACCGTGAGCGGGGGCGTCCCGCTGGTGCGGTCGGCGACAAAGTTCGCGGTTGGCGCCACCGAGCTTGGCCCCGTAGGCGACTTCTTGCTGCAGCCTGCAACGGACACCAGCAGCAAACAGAGAACGAGTGACAAGCAACCGGGACTTCTGCTTGCTGCGCGCATGGGGATCTCCGACGTGCGGGCGTGCTTCATGATTGTGCATTACATCATGACGGCAACGCGGTCATCGGGCAACGCTGGCCAACGTGCAGGCCGCGGCCCCCTGCCGCTGCGGATGGCGGGGACATCCGAAGCGCGGCTGCAAGTGCACGCCCGGCGACATCGCGCGGCACGCCGCGCGCGTGAGCGGACCTGTGCTCGACCGGCTCGACATCCGGATCGAGGTGCCGGCGCTCACGAGCGAAGAACTGCTGCGCGCGTCGCCGGGCGAGGCGAGCGCCGCCGTGCGCGCACGCGTGCTGGCCGCGCGCGAGCTCCAGGCCGCGCGGCTCGCTCAACGCGCTGCTCGCCAACGCCGCGCTGCAGGAACACTGCGCGCTCGATGCGCCCGCGCGGCAACTGGTCGCCGACGCCGTGGACCGCGGCGGCATGTCCGCGCGCGGCGTCCACCGCGCGCTGCGAGTGGCGCGGACGATCGCCGACCTCGCAGGCGAGGAGCGCGTCAGCGCGATGCGACTTGCGGAGGCACTGCAGTACCGCGCGTACGAGGGGCGCGAGCA
>CAIXRL010000216.1 GCA_903921835.1 Candidatus Eiseniibacteriota bacterium
ACCCGCACGTTGCTTGCGCAACTCCGGATTTTGAGTGTGAGCCAGAGGGTGGTACGACAGGGCAACATCGGCCACAACTGCGCAACACTGGCCACGATGGCGGAAGCGCGTGTTACCGCTTCCAGCCCGTAGAAACAGGCGTTGCGCGATCGTTCGAGCACAGAACGAGCACTATGCCCAGATCGGGACTATGCGCAGTTCGCCGCCCAAGGTCCGTCCAAGTGCGTTCTGCTTGACGGCTTGCCCGGGCCGCCGCCTTCCGTTCACTCCGCATAGTCTGGATGCTCCTTCCGGCCTTTCCGGCCGGAAGGGAGCACCCCATGACGGTTCCAGACTCGTGGACGCTCGACGGTGTGATCGAGGCGTTCGAACAGCACCAGCGTCGCACCCGCGGCCTGCGTGACACGACGCTGCACGGCTATGCGCCCTTGGTGCGTGGCTTGATTCGCGAGGCCCTCGGCGACGACCCGATCGACGTCAGGCGTCTCGGTCCCTCCGATGTGATCCGGTTCGTTGTCACGATGACCGACCGGTTCTCTCCTCGCTCGATGAAGACGGTCGGCACGGCACTGCGCTCGTTCTTCCGGTTTCTCCGCACCGAGGGTGTCGGTGACGAGCGGCTCGAGACCGCGATCCCCGCCGTGGCCCACTGGCGGCTCTCATCACTTCCTCGGTGTCTCAGTGATGAGCAACTCGCCCGAGTGCTTGCTTCGTTCGATGGGGCCAGGCCGTGCGTCCTGAGGGACCGAGCCATCGTCTTCTGCCTGGCGACCCTGGGGCTCCGGCCCGGCGAGGTCGCCGAACTGCGTCTGGAAGACGTCGACTGGCGCCAGGGCACCGTCCACCTGCGCACGCGGAAGACGCGCCGAGGCGAGGTGCTTCCCCTGCCGCGCGATGCCGGACGCGCGATCGTCGATTACCTGCGCCGCGAGCGCCCGAAGACCGGTGAGCGCCGCGTGTTCGTGCAACACCTCGGGCACCGCCGGGGCGCGCCCGTCTCGAGCACCGTCGTTTCTGGGGTCGTAGCTCGGTCCCTGCGACGCGCTGGGGTCGAAGCCCCGCTCGCCGGCGCCTATGTCTTCCGGCACACCGTGGCGAGCCGCATGGTGCGCCGCGGGATCAGCCTGAAGGAGGTCGGCGACTTCCTGGGACATCGATCCCTCGATACGACGACCATCTACGCCAAGCTCGACGTCCCGGCACTCGGTGAGGTGGCGCTGCCGTGGCCGGAGGTGACGCCATGACGCCTCCAAAGTGGCCGGCCCTCGTCGAGGACTACCTCGCACTGCGCCACAACCTGGGTTTCGATGTTGAGCAGCTGGGTTGGCTCCTGCGCAACTTCGCGCGCTACGCCGAGCGGACCGAACACCGCGGACCGCTCACCGTCGATCTCGCCGTGCGGTGGGCGCTGTCGTCGGGCCCGGGCGACCCGGCGCGTGGGGAGCGACGCCTCTGGGCGGTGCGGCAGTTCGCACGACACCGTGCCGTCTTCGATCCCGCGACCGAAGTCGCACCGGCAGGGCTGCTCGGCCGCATCCCCGGCCGCAAGCCACCTCACATCTACAGCGACGCGGAGATCTCCGCGCTGCTGCGCGAGTGCAGCCGGCTTCGACCTCGTGGCGGACTGCGCCCAATGACCTACGTGGCGTTCTTCTCGCTCCTGGCATCGACCGGCCTGCGGCTCTCGGAAGCCCGTCGCCTCGAGCGTCGCGACGTCGACCTCGCCCACGGCGTGCTCACTATCCGCATGAGCAAGTTCCGCAAGTCGCGGTTGGTTCCGCTCCACCCGACCAGCATGCAGGCCCTCACGGGCTATGCCGCCCGGCGGGACGCGCTCCCGGACGCTCCGCGATCGGAGTTCTTCTTCCGCACCGATCGGGCTCCGGCACTTGACCGCTTTGCCGTCGAGAGGACCTTCAGCGCAGTGCGCCGTCGGTTGGGCTGGACCGCGCATGGCCGCGTACGGCGACCACACATTCATGATCTTCGTCACACGTTCGCCGTGCGCCGGCTCGTGCGTTGGTACGAGCAAGGGGTCGACCTCGACCGCAAGATCCTCGCGCTGGCGACCTACCTCGGCCATGCCAAGATTTCCAGCACGTACTGGTACCTCTCCGCGGTCCCCGAGTTGATGGCCGTCCACGGGCAACGCTTCGAGCAGTTCGCCCGGCGCGAGCGGGAGAGTGCACCGTGAGGCCGCCGCAGATCGCCTTCCCCGCGCTTCTGCAGGTCTTCTTCGTCCTGAGTCTCTTTGCGCTAAGTGGCGCGAGCACCCAGACGATCGCGAGCTACAGCGACACCTTCTAGCTCGTGCTGGTCTACTACGAGCAGAGCACGGCACGGTCACCCTCGGCGCTGACGCTCGACGACTTCGACGCGCCCCGGGTGCTCGCCTTCCTCGACCATCTCGAGACCGTGCGCGGCAA
>CAIXRL010000217.1 GCA_903921835.1 Candidatus Eiseniibacteriota bacterium
AGGTCCGCGAGGTCGAGCTGTTCGTCGCCGTACTCGGCGCCTCCAACTTCACGTTCGTCGAGGCCAGCGAGACGCAGCAGATCGGCGACTGGATCGCGAGCCACGTCCGGGCCTTCGAGTACTTCGGCGGCGTTCCCGGTGCCGTCGTGCCCGACCAGCTCAAGAGCGGCGTCACGCATGCCTGCCGCTATGAGCCTGAGATCCAGCGCAGCTATGACGAACTCGCCCGGCACTACGGCACCGTGATCCTGCCCGCGCGGCCGGCCTCGCCGCGCGACAAGGCCAAGGTCGAAGTCGGCGTCCAGGTCGCGCAGCGCTGGATCATCGCCCGGCTGCGCCACGAGATCTTCTTCTCGCTGGCCGCACTCAACCACCGCATCAGTGAGCTTACGGTCGAACTCGCCGACCGCACGATGCGCCACTACCGCGCCAGTCGCCGCACGCTGTTCGAGCAGATCGACCGGCCCGCCTTGAAGCCCCTGCCCGAGAGCCGCTACGAGCACGCGCTGTGGAAGTTCGTCCGCCCCAACATCGACTACCACGTCGAGCTCGACGGCCACTACTACAGCGTGCCGTTCACGCTGCGCCACGAGCGGCTGGACCTGCGGCACACCGCCACCACCGTGGAGATCTTCCACCGCGGCGCGCGTGTCGCCTCGCACCTGAAGAGCGCCCTGCGCGGCCGGCACACGACCGTGCCCGAGCACATGCCCAAGGCTCACCAGGCGCACCTCGAGTGGTCGCCGGAGCGCCTGACGCGCTGGGCACAGAGCATCGGCCCGCACACCGGCGTTCTGGTCGAGGCGATCCTCGCCGACCGGCCGCACCCCGAGCAGGGCTATCGCTCCTGCCTGGGGATCCTGCGACTGGCCAAGCGCTACGGCGACGCCCGGCTCGAGGTTGCGGCCCAGCGCGCCCGCGCCGCCGGCGCCAAGTCCTATCGCCACGTCGAATCGATCCTCAAGCACGGCCTCGACCGGCTGCCCGCCCGGGACGAGCGCTCGCACGGCGACGCGATCGTCGTGCACGAGAACCTGCGCGGGCCGGACTACTACAACTGAGGAGGAACCACCGCATGCTCGACGCCTCGACCCACGAGAAGCTCACCGCCCTGCGACTCGATGCCATGGCCGCCGCGTGGCAGGAACAGCAACGTCGTGCCGACCACGACGCGCTCACCTTCGACGAACGCTTCGGCCTGCTCGTCGATGCCCAGTGGCTCGCGAGGGAGAACAGCCGTCTGCAGCGAGCGCTCAAAGAGGCCCGGCTCCGGCTCACGCAGGCCAGTCTCGAGGCGATCGACCACCGGCCCACGCGCCCGATCGACAAGGTCCTGCTGCGACAGCTCGCCACCGGGCGCTGGATCACCGAGCACCACAACGTCGTCATCACCGGCTCCACCGGCACCGGCAAGACGTTCATCGCCTGTGCGCTCGCTCATCACGCCTGCCGCTCCGGCTTCCGAGCCCTGTATCGCCGCCTGCCGCGCCTGTTCGAGGAACTCACCCTGGCCCACGCCGACGGCAGCTACACCCGGCTGCTCGCGCGCCTGGCGCGCATCGACGTGCTCGTGATCGATGACTGGGGCTTGGCGCCGCTGCGCGACCAGGACCGCCGCGACCTGCTCGAGATCTTCGAGGACCGCTACGGCGCCCGCTCCACCATCCTCACCAGCCAGTTGCCCGTCGAGCACTGGCACGATCACCTCGGCGAGGCTACCGTGGCCGATGCCATCTGCGATCGGCTGCTCCACAACGCACACCGGATCGCCCTCAAGGGACCGTCCCGGCGAAAGGAGAACGCTCAACTCGACGCCTGAACCCCCGGCGTCGCTTCGCTCCGTTCACGATCACCGATCCAGGTGTTCACGATGGAGCGATCTGGGTGTTCACGATGGCCGAAATGCGCACCCGAGACTCTGGGTGAACTCGAGAACGGGCAAACGAGGGTACTCGCCGGCATGCGCCCATGAGTGGGTCCGAGGTGTCTGCGAGAAACCGCGGGTGAAGTGCAGCGAGTGCCGGAACCAGGCGTTCCTGCCTGTCGAAGACCGTGTCGTCCTCGACCACCTGCAGGGTCATCATGTCATCGGCGTGTACCCCCTGCGGCAGGACGAGACTTGCTGGTTCCTCGCCATCGATCTCGACAAGGCGAGTTGGGGCGATGATGTTTCCGCACTTCGTGGAACTTGCAGCACTCTCGGCCTCCCGGTAGCCATCGAGCGCTCCCGGTCTGGGAATGGCGCGCACGCATGGTTCTTCTTCACCGCACCCGTTGCGGCTTCTGCCGCCCGCAAGCTGGGATGTCACTTGATCACCGAGACCATGTCCCGGCGCCACGAGCTGAGCATGGCGTCGTACGATCGACTGTTCCCGAACCAGGACACGATGCCCAAAGGAGGATTCGGGAACCTGATTGCGCTGCCGTTTCAGGATGGTCCCCGTCAGGAAGGCAATACACTGTTCCTGGACGACGCGCTGCAGCCGTTCGCGGACCAGTGGGGATACCTTGCCACCCTCCCGCGCATCGAACCGCAGCAGGTTGAACGCATCGCCGCCGACGCCCAGAGTCGCGGGCTCGTGCTGGGGGTTCGGTCGGTGGCCGAGGATGGCGAGAACGGCCCGGCTCCGTGGGACCGGTTACCGAGCCGCCGCGTTCGGCGGCCACTTGCACCCTCGGCGCTACCTGCGAGGTTGAGTGTCGTCCTCGCGCAGCGGATCTTCGTCGAGAGCGCGGGCGTGCCCCCTCCGCTGCTCGACCAGATCAAGCGGTTGGCCGCATTCCAGAACCCGGAGTTCTACAAACGGCAGAACTTCCGACTTTCGACTGCCCTCACGCCGCGGATGATCTTCTGCGCTGAGGACCTACCTCAACACGTGGCGATTCCCCGTGGCTGCATGACGGATCTCGAGGACATGCTTCGGGAGTACAAGGTGGAGTTGGTCGTCGAGGATCGGAGATTCGACGGAGCAGACCTCGACGTCGAGTTCCACGGCACGCTCACGCCACTGCAGAAGCGCGCAGCGGGGGACTTGCGAGCGCACGAGCAGGGCGTACTTGTCGCACCTCCTGGGACGGGAAAGACCGTGGTCGGCATCGCACTGATCGCCAGCCGTGCGCGCAATACGCTCGTGCTCGTTCACCGTCGCCCACTCATGGAACAATGGATCACGCAGCTTGCGGTCTTCCTAGGCCTGCGCCCCGAGGACATCGGGCGCATCGGTGCCGGCAAGAACAAGCCGACCGGTCGACTCGATGTCGCGATGCTCCAAAGCCTGGTGAAGGGCGAAGACGTGGCAGACCTCGTCGCAACGTATGGCCATGTGGTCGTGGACGAGTGTCACCACGTGCCCGCGGTCTCATTCGAACGGGTCATGCGGGAGGTGAAGGCTCGGTTCGTGACCGGCTTGACCGCGACCCCGCAGCGTCGGGATGGCCACCACCCCATCCTCGAGATGCAACTCGGCCCTGTGCGTCACGTTGTCGAATCTCGTAGTCAGGCGGGCATCGATCCGTTCAAGCGCCGCCTTCTGGTTCGCGAGACGGCCTATTGTCCCGAGAAGGACCAGAACGAGCCCGCGATTCAGGAACTCTACCGCAGGCTGGCGTCGGACAAGGATCGCAACAACCTCATCATCGACGACGTCGTCAGCGCCATCGAAGAAGGTCGCTCGCCGATCCTCCTCTCTGAGCGCCGCGCCCACGTCCAGTTCCTCGCTGAGCAACTGACGAAGGTGGTTCGGCATGTCGTGGTGCTGCAGGGCGGCATGAGCGAGAAGCTCCGCGTGCAGGTGAACCAGACGCTTGCAGCCATCCCGCCCAGCGAAGAACGGGTCATTCTCGCAACCGGCCGCTACGCGGGCGAGGGATTCGACGACCCGCGCCTGGACACCCTCTTCCTCGCCCTGCCGGTTTCCTGGAAGGGCACGCTCGTCCAGTACGCCGGACGTCTTCATCGACATCTGCCGGAGAAGAAGGAGGTCAGGATCTACGACTACGTTGACAGCGGGGTGCCCGTCCTCGTTCGCATGTTCGAGCGACGGCTTCGTGGTTACCGCTCGATGGGATACGAGCGCGAGCAAGCGGGTTGATCGAGGGCCGCAATCGGTCCCGCCCCGCCGGCTGCTGATTTGCTACGGCAACAGGGTCCTTTGTTGTCCATTCGTGTCCACCCATGTCCCCGAGAACGACGAGGCCCAAGAGGCGGCACGCTCTTGGGCCTTCGCGTAATATCAAGTGGCGACATGTATTCGTGAGTTCGACACTATGATTATCGTATTCCGTTTCGAGACCGCCCAACCCAGCCGCTCTCGCACCTCTCCGCTTCCGTCTTTGCACGAACCTACGGGTTTGATGCAAGTGGCCTGTGACCACTGGTGTGACCGCCCGTCGAGGTGCGCTGCGCGTTCAGCGACACCGCGGAGGCAACGCTGTTCAACCCGGCGGGATTGCCGGCGTCGTCGTTCCGCGCGAACGCACAGGCCGCGGGCCGGTAGCTGCCGCTTCGGGACTGCAAACCGGATGGCCCCGCGGAGAACTGCGGGGCCTTCTCGCGCACCGACGGGACAGGCTGGCCGTTGATCGGAGCGGGCGCCCGTCGATGGAGGAACGGACCGTCCACCTCTTTGCAGCGGGAGAGCGAGAGCGTCGGAGCGCGTACATGGAAGCGACAGGTAGATGCAGAGGGTGCGCATTCGGGTACTACAGGGGATGCGTCAACTCGCCTCTGCATCACCTGCCGATCCGGGAAGGAACCTTCAGGGCCGTCCCGTACCCGGCGCGCACACCCCCGTGTGCGGGACAGAGGGGACTTGACCGCGGTGATGCGGAAGGGTGAGTTGCCGGGCGCGAGAGACCCGAGGTTCATCCGGTGTGGCGACTGGCGGCGAGGCGGAGTACAAGCGGTGGCTGGGCGTGGATGCCGCTGACTTGCTGACGTCCCGCGACAGGACAGCCTCCCAAGCGTGGTGCCCGCGCACCCGGGCGCGCGAGCCTCCCCTCAAGCGCCTTGCGGAGGTGCGCGATGCCAACGCAGGCAGGAATCGCGCACGGCGCGTGGCGCGGCGCGCGTGTGGCCCGTTCGCGCACATGGCGGCCGGATCGCGAGGGTGCACGGCGGGTCCGGCGCAGCCGCTCGCACGCCTCGTGCATCGGACCCGCGAGCCGGGCGGGATCGGGAATGACCTTGACCATCGCCTCGGGATCGAGGACCGAGACGACCGCTTCGCCCTGGGCAGGCGGCCGCCCTGCCGGGTTGGGGCAACACCTGACTTGCCGTGCGTCCGCACGGGAATCTCCACGAGCCGTGCGGTCCCCCATCCCCCTGTGTCCAAGTCCCCGGGAGGGCCTTCCCCTCAAGTTCAGCGCCCACGCCAGCCATAGCGCAAACCGGCACGGCGCAACTGCGCCGTGCCGGTCTCGCAAGCCGCACCAGGCGGCTCACCGGACCACGCGAGTCGCACCCTGCGGACCGCGGGCCGAACCTGGATCAGGTGGTCACGATGACGAGCTGCCGCACCTTGCGGAACTCCTGCGGCTCGACGATGTGCAGCTCCATCTTGCCGTTGATCGGCCTGAGCTCGTAGCTCGAGAGCGGCTGCGCTGAGATCACCTGTACCCTGGCGCTCGACAGCTGGATCACGGTCTGCTCGTCGGTGTTGAGCTCATGGAACGCGGCGCCCGGAGCGCGCCCCGAGGGCTGGAGCGTCTTGCCAATGCCGAGCAGGCCGCCGCGCGACTCGATCACGCCCGCCTTCTCCAGAGCGCTCTTCTTGTCCGCCACCCAGTACACGGTCGCCAGCTCGCGCTGCCGGTCCGCCACCGCCACGTCGCGGGCGCGCACCGTTTCCTCAGCCTCGGCCACGTGCGTCGTCAGCGCGCCGACCTGAACGTGCAGTGTGTCCACCTGCGCAGACAGCAGAGCGATCTGCGCCTCCTTCTCTTCGGTGGTGCGCCGCAGGCTCGCGACCAGCTTCTCCAGTCCGCTCGCGTGCAGCTTGCTGTTGCGCAGGCTGGCCTCGAGCCGGCCGATGCGCTGCTTGCTGCGCTCGATGCTGGCGCGCAGCAGGCCAATCCGCTCCAGCGCCTCCTGGCCGCTGGGGGCGCCCATCCGGCGCTCGTCGCGGAAGTTCGAGCCCTCGACCGGAAGGTTCTGGTCTCTTGGGCCGATCGCGTTGAGGCTGTCCTGGATCGCGGCGATCGCGCCGATCGTCTGCGCGTACTGCTCCTGTGTCGCGTGACTCGCGGTCTCCAGCTTGTTGTTGGCAGTCCGCGAATCCTGCAGCTGCGTGTAGAGGAACACCGAGGCCGCGCCGAGCAACAGCACGGCGGCGGCGACCAGCACCAGAATGGGTCTGCGCATGATTCCAACTCCTGAAGGGCGAGGGGAGCAAGTTCGTGAACTGTCCCGCGGATCGGGAAGCAGTTCCTGGTTGCCAGGGCAGGGAAGAGTCCGGCTCCGCTGCCGAATGCGGGCGGACTCACGCGGGATGTACGCAGCATGCGTGCCATGGCGCCGCTTGCCGACCGAGCGGTGCCACAGGATCGTTCGCCCACGCCGCACCCTGCCCGCTGGCAGCGGCCAGTCACAGGGGGTTACACGCGGCACGAATCGTGCGGGTAGAGTCCGCCGATCCCAGGCACGGGGAGTTCGCGACCGAGGTGCGCCCCCCGTATCGACCCTGGAGGGTCACGAAAGGAGTACCTCATGAAGACCCGCATTGTATTCGGCGCCCTGCTGGCCATGGCGTTCAGCTTGCCCGCCATGGCGGCGACGGCGGTCCGCATCGGCATCAACATTGGCGTTCCCGCCCCGGCGGTGGTCTACGAGCGCGAGCCGCGCTGGGTGATGGCGCCCGAGGCAGGCGTGTACATGGTCGATGACGACGCCCTGGACTACGACTACTTCCGCTACGGCGGCTTCTACTGGATCTACGCCAGCGACTGCTGGTATCGCGCGCCGCGATACCGCGGGCCGTTCGTGGCGGTGCGCGTGGACCGCGTGCCTGAGCCCATCTGGCGCGTGGGTGGCCGCGGCGAGTACCGCTGGCGCCACCACCCCGCCGGGCTGCCTCCGGGGCTGGCGAGGAAGTACGCGCGCACCCACACGACTCCCGGCTGGGAGCCTCGCGAGAACCGGCGTGAGGACGGGCGTGGGGACCGGCGCGACAATCGCGGGAAAGGCCACGGGAAGGACAAGGATCGCGACAACCGCTGAACCCATTCGTGCACCGGGTGACCGTGGGCGGGCACACCGCTCCCGGACTGTGATTCCGAGGCGCCGGAAACGACAACCTGGGGACCTGACCGGGAGCGGTTCCACGTTCACGGGATTCCCGGCACGCGGAGCGGTACTGGACCTTACGTCCCCCTCGCCCTCGCCACCTTGTCCGGCGCCGCGGCCCACGAGGCACCGGCCGCACAGCTCACCGGGCTGCCGGCCGCCGGCACCCGAGGCGGTCCAGACAACGCCGGGCACCAAGGGTCCATTCGCGCCGACGTTTTCGCCCGACGGCCATTGGGCCGCGTTCCTCACCGGCACCGCACTCAAGAGGATCGAGATCGGACGCGCGAGTACGGTCGCGCTCTCCGACATGGACGAGCCATATGGCGTTCTGTGGCAGGACGGCAAGCGGCTGCTCGCCGCCGAGCGCCAGGGTCGCGCCCTCACTCGCGTGCGCGCGAGCGGCGGGCGGCTCGGCTCGCTCATCACGGTCGGAACTGCTGGCTACAACCCGGTCATCACTCCCGACGGCAAGGGCGTCGGCTGACGTATCTGCGACAGGGACGCGTGATGGATCTCGCGACCGGCGCGCAGACTGCGCCTACCGTGCACGGCCGCGAACCGATCGCCACGGCCTGGTTCACCGACCTCGTGCATGGCCACCCGTTCGGGCTCCTGGCCACGAACCAGCTGCTCTACGTGGCCAACGGTGGCGGCGGGGCACTGTTGGGTGTCCCGGTCTCGGCCGGCAACCTCAAGCCGCTCGGCAACCCCATCCAACTCGCGAGCGATGTGCGGGCCTCGTCGGCCGGAATCCTGTCGCAGTACGACGCGGCCGGCGGCCTGCTCGTCTACGCCTCGGATCCCAGCTCCGGCCTTACGCACTTCGTCCGTCGCCACACGGACGGGCGCCTGAACTCGCTCGCATTGCCGGCCGCGGAGTATGGCGCGTTCGGGCTAACGGCACCCGGATCGCGGCGCTGCAGTGGCCGCCCTCGGGCAGGATGGAACTCTGGATTCCCGACATCGCCCGCGTCGCGGGCGAGCGCATCGGCAACGCCTCGAATCTCGTATCATGGACCGTCGACGGGCGTGGGATGGACTACTACGTCGCGCCGCCCGCCAGCCCGTGTCGATGACGCTGAGGATGCACCTCGACGGCTCGGGCAAGTTGGACACGCTCGTGCGCGCGGTGTCGCCGGAGGGTCGCTGGGCAGTCCGCACGTCGCCAAGCATCCATGGCGGGTTCGTCGGCACGAGTCCGGCGTACACGCGCGCTGGCCCTGATGCCGAACCTCTCGTCGCTCGCGCGCTTGTCGCCGGACAGCCGCTGGCTCGCGGCCACCTTCAGCGAGGCGGGCGCTCGGAGGTTTGGGGCCTGCGACACAGTAACTATCGATCGTTCGCGACACACGGCCCTCCGATTGCCGCGAGACGGAGATCGTGCGCCACCTGGGTGAACTACGGCCGCGACTCCGGGATTCGGGTGGAATCAGGCGGCATGGAACAGCATCCCGCCCCGCACTACAGTTGCGGGCAGCGACGCCTTCAGTCAGCAGGTCATAGTCGCCGTCAGGCGCTCCAAGTCCACGCCCTCTCGATCCGAACAGGTGGAGACGCTCCGGAAGATGGGCCTCCACCAGGCGACGCACCCGTCCGGCCAGCCTTGGGTCGCGCTCGAGGATTCCTGCGTCGGTCATGTCGTCCTCGTGGGTCCAGTTTCGGCATGGCATCCTCGCCCCGCCACAGGCGAGGATGGCAGACGCGCACCCTGCCCGCGGCGGGCGCATGGTCGTCCGCGTTCCGCACTCACGGCTCGAACGCCGCGACCACCGCCGAAGAGAGCTTCCCCCTGCGGGAGTTGCATCCCCACCGCCGGGCCGCGGACCTCCGCCAAATCGCGTGTCCCAACTTGCCGGCGCGTGCGACGAATTCCAGAAAGGGGAGCTCATCCCCCAAGCACCCGTGGAGGCCCGTGGGCCGCCACCTCGGCGACCGGCAGGTCACCGGACCCGCCGCGCGATGCGTGGCTTCTTCGACCGAAGGACTCGCACACCTGTGAATCCCGGCCCGTGCGAACGGCGGTCTCACCGTCGATCGCCCCGTTCAGCACCGGCGGTTCGGCCAGAGGCAAGCGCGCTTCCGCGTCGGCGCCTGTGGACCGGCGCCCTGCGTCGAGCACCGGAGGACGGCGGCTGCGCCGGCAGGTTCGCGACCGACCGCGGCGAACGCGCTCGCGGCCGGTCGAATGCAGGACTTGATTCGTGGACCAGCATCGTCAGGCAGAGAGGGAGGACCCGAATGCGCTACCGAAACGCATTGCTTCTCACTGTCGCGTCGGCCGTCGCCCTGCTTCCGTGGAGCACGGGCCTTGGTCCCCGGGCTCCGGGGGCGGCCGAGGCGGCCCAGAGCCAGTACCACATGGAGAAATCGGTCCTGGGCACGGCAGGCACGGCCAGCTCCAGCGCCGGCTTCAGGAGCAACAGCACGCTGGCGCAGTCCACGCCGATCGGCCCGGCCGCGGCGGCCAGTACCCGGTTGTTCGCGGGCTTCTGGTCCGTCTGGCAGGCGGTGGAGGCGGTTTCCGCGGACCCGCGGCCCGCGGCGTTCGCGAACGGCCTGTGGGCCGGTGCGCCCAATCCTTTCGTGGGCCGCACGGAGATCGCCTACACGCTCGCGCAGTCGAGCCGGGCCCGGCTGGTCGTCTTCGACGTCACGGGCCAGAGCGTCAAAACGCTCGTGGACGGGCAGCAAGCACCGGGACGACACGTCGTCGTCTGGGATGGCAGGAGCGAACGCGGCACCCGCGTGTCCCCGGGTGTCTATTTCTACCGCCTGAAGACCGACTCCTATACCGCGATCAGGAAGACCATCGTTCTCAAGTAGCGAGGAGGAAGACAGATGAAGCCCCTTGCGATCCTGCTTCTTGCCACTGCGCTGGCCGTCGGGGCGTACGCCGACGCATCGGCGTCCATTTCCCGGCTCATGAACTACCAGGGCATCCTGACGGATGGCTCCGGCAACCACATCACGGGCAGCCACAGCCTCACCTTCAAGATCTACGCCGACAGCAGCGTGAGCGCCCCGGTCCTGTGGACGGAGCCGCACTCCGGGACGACGATCACGAATGGTCTCGTGAACCTGATCCTGGGTGGAATCGTTCCCATTCCGGACAGCCTCTTCCGGACCGGGCCCCGCTGGATGGGGGTCACGGTGGACTCCGATCCCGAGATGTACCCGCGCGCCCAGATCACGGCGGTGTCCTGGGCCTTCCGGGCCGCGATCTCGGACAGCGTTTCCGTGTGGCCGGCGCACATTCACGACGATCGCTACTACACCAAGGTGCAACTCAGTGACGTCGGGACCATCAACGATTCGGGCAACCCGGTGGACTGGACGAAGCTGAAAAACGTGCCCGCGGGGTTCGCCGACGGTGTGGACAACACCGGCACCGCCGCCGGCGGCGGCTGGGTCGACGATGGCACCATCGTCCGACTGGAGACCATCACGGACAAGGTGGGCATCGGAACGTCGGGCCCCTGGTATTCGCTGCACGTGATCAACGCCGCCGACAGCGCCTACGCCACGGCGGTTTACGGCGAGGCTTCCTCCGCCGGGACGACCAACTACCACGACGGCGTCTGGGGCGTGAACCGCGGCACCGGCGCGAACGGGGCGGGCGTCTTCGGCCAGGCCACCTCCGGCGTGGGCAGCATCGTCGGCGTGTCCGGATCGAGCAACTGCCCCACCGGGCGCGGCGTTTCGGGAGGCGCGAGCCATGCTTCGGGGGTGACCTACGGCGTGTACGGCTACGCCGCCAGTCCCAACGGCTTCGCGGGCTATTTCCAGGGAACGAAGAGCTACTTCAGCGGCAACGTCGGCATCGGGGTCTCGTCACCGACGGCGACGCTGGACATCGCCGGCACGGCCAAGATGACGGGCTTCACCCTGCCGACCGGGGCGGCCTCCAACTACGTGCTCACCGCCGACACCAACGGCGTCGGGACGTGGAAGGCGCCGTCCAGCGGCAGTTGGACCGTCAGTGGCAGCGACCAGTACTCGAACGTCGGTGGCAACGTCGGCATCGGCACGATGAGCCCGTCGCACAAGCTGCACGTGGAGAGTCCGTCGACCGCGAGCAGTGCGACGACCATCTACGGCATCGCGACGGATACGTCCAGCGTCGGGCAATACACGTGCGGCGTCGGCGGCGAGAACAAGGGCACCTCGAGCCTGCTCCACTATGGCGTCGTCGGGCTCGCCACGGGCACGCACGGACAGGGTGTCGGTGTCTACGGGTACACGGCCAGCCCGACCGGCTGGGCCGGCTTCTTCGGCGGGGGCAGGAGCTACTTCGACGGCCCGGTAGGCATCGGGGCAACCTATCCCTCCGGAAAGCTGGAGGTCAACAACACCGCCACCCCCAACGCGACCGCAACCACGACCATCAGCGCCGGGATTGGCGTCGCCCTGTGGGCCTGGTCGCAGGGCGCGAACGGCTATGCGGGCTACTTCCAGGGTGGGAGGAACTACTTCGAGGGCAACGTCGGCGTCGGCACGAACGTGCCCAGTGCCAAGCTCGAGGTGCACGACACCCAGGATTCCAAGTCTGCGATCTTCGCGCACGCCATCGGCTCCGGCTCGGCCGCCCTGACGGCGGAGATCCACAGCAGCTCGGGTGGCGTGGCCGTCGACGGCTACCACAGCGGCACCGCGTCCGGCGGCATCGCCGTCCGCGGGCGCGTCAACCGGTCGGACCAGTACGCCGGCTACTTCGACGGCGGCAGGAGCTACTTCGGCGGCAACGTCGGAATCGGGACCACGACCCCTGCCTACGCGCTCGACGTGGCGGGGACTGCGAACGTGCAGGTCCTCAGGATCAGCGGCGCCGATCTCGCCGAGAAGTTCCCCGTGAAGGAAGACGTTCAGCCGGGCACCGTGGTGGCCATCGATCCGGACAAGGCCGGTGAACTCTGCCTCGCCCGGGGCGAGTACAACCACCGCGTCGCCGGCGTCGTGAGCGGGGCCAACGACCTGCCCGCGGGCGCGATCCTCGGGAACCTGCCTGGCCAGGAGCGCGGGCTTCCCGTGGCCATGAGCGGGCGCGTGTGGGTGAAGTGCGACGCCTCCAGCGCACCGATCGCTCCCGGCGACCTGCTGACGACGGCGGCCCGGCCCGGACTGGCGATGAAGGCTGTCGACTACGCGCGGGCCCAGGGCGCCATCATCGGCAAGGCCATGACGGCGCTGCCCTCGGGCGAGGGTCTCGTGCTCGTCCTCGTGAGTCTCCAGTGAGCCGGGTTCCTCTGGCGACGCGGCGCTGCGAGTCGCGCCTCCGCCCGCTTCGCATTGTGGCGAGCTCGTCCCTCCGCGCGCATGAACTCACTGCCGGCCCGGAGATAGACAACTTGGACACGAAGGCCACCTATGAATGACATACGCAATCGGATCGCCATCGCATCGGTGTGCCGGGCCACGCTCATCGCCTCGTTACTGGGCGCGTTCGTTGCAGTTTCTGCCCGGGCGGCGGCCCACGCCACCGTATTCGATCCCCTGCCCACGGCTGTCAGGAGACTGAACCTGCAGCCTCTCGGCCGGCTGGCGGACACGACGCAGTTGCGCCTGTCAGTCTGCCTGCCGATTCGCAACAGGCAGGCGCTCACGGCCCTGGTCGACCAGATCTCCAATCCGGCCAGCCCCAGCTTCCGTCGCTATCTGACTCCCGCTCAACTCACACAGCAATTCTGCCCCACGGAGCAGGACTACCAGGCCGTCATCCGGTTTGCGGAGGAAAACCGGCTGGCCGTCCGCTCCAGGTACGCCAACCGGCTGCTGCTCGACATTTCCGGAACAGTCCCCGACATCGAAACGGCCTTCCATGTCGCGCTGCGAACGTACCAACACCCGAAGGCATCGAAGCAGTTCTTCGCGCCGGATGCCCAACCTTGGGTCGACGCGAGCGTCCCGATCTTCAGTGTGAACGGACTGGACAACTACTCCTCGCCTCCCCCGCCCGTCAACGGCACGCCCGCCGCCAGGCAGCGGAGTCCGAGAATGGGGGCGCATTCCCCGGCGGACAGCGGCTTCTATGGTGCGGAATTCCGACGAGCCTACATTCCTGACGTCACCCTCACCGGTGCTGGACAGTCCCTCGGTCTGCTCGAACGTGACGGCTATCTACCCTGGCAGATCACCGAATACGAGTCCATCGCGGACCTCGCGCCGGTTCCTCTCGAAAACGTCCTCCTGGACGGTGTCGACGGACGTCCCGACACCATCGACTACGGTGTCATTGTCACCGCGAACATCCAAATGGCCATTGCAATGGCGCCGGGCCTGGACAGGATCGTCGTGTTCGAAGGAACGAACCCCGACCACCTTCTGAACAGCATGTTGAGCCGCTATGAGATCAAGCAATTCGCCTCGGGGTGGACCGGATCCTTCAGCTCTGCCCAGGTCGAGGGCTTTGCCCTGCTCATGGCGGCTCAGGGCCAGTCGTTGTTCTGGTCATCTGGAATATGGGGTGCGGCTTTCGACTCTCTCTGCTCGCCAACCGACGCACCGCATCTCACGACCGTGGGCGGCACGGAACTGCAAGTCGATCCCTCAGGCGCCTACGCCTCCGAGACAGTGAATCCCCCCAGCGGCGGGGGCATCAGCCAAATACTAACGATCCCTCCGTACCAGCAGGGCATTAATATGACCGCTTGTGGTGGCTCGACATCCATGCGGAACGTTCCGGATGTCGCAATCGTGTCCTACCCCACGGCGTTCGTCCTCAACGTGTTCGATCCGTTCGAATGGGGAACCGATCTATCAATCTCCCTGTGGGCTGCATTTGCCGCACTCGTAAACCAGCAGGCGGCGATTCTCGGCCAACCCCCGGTGGGTTTCCTGAACCCCGCCCTCTATGAGATCGCCAGCGGCCCGCTGTATGGCTCGTGCTTTCACGACATCACGGTGGGCCACAGTGAAGGGCTTCATCACAACTCGTACTATGCGGTGCCTGGCTACGATCTCTGCACCGGACTCGGCACACCCCAGGGCGCATTGATCCCCGCGCTGCTGCGTTACAGCGGGGCTGTGTGGGTCGACTACAACTACACGGGAACCGTCGAGGATGGCAGTTTTGAGGCTCCCTACAAGACTCTGGCTCAGGCCGTGACCGCAGTTGCGCCGGGGGGGAGGATTCTGTTCAAGACTGCGGGCTCCGAGTTCGAGCAGTTGACGATTCTCAAGTCCACGACCATCGGGGTCACGAACGGCCCCGTGACCGTGGACGGGCGATGACACCGTGTGGGATCGCAACCACGAGGAGAGGGCCGAATGGAGTGCGGGGGCCGCTTGCCTGGCCCAACTTCCGCAGTTCGTCGATGGAATCGACGGTTTTGGCGCGGCCGATCGCTCGAAATGGCTGGCGCGGCGCGGCGCGGTGGCGGAAGCGGCGTGCAGTGCCGACCTGGCCCCTCGCGGAGCGGTGATCGGGTTTGAGATACCCGGCGCCGGAGGGGTCCGGCATGCATCTGCGGCACTCGATGCGTCGCAAGGATGGCAAGGCACACGTGGGCTGGCGCCTGGTGCGTCTGGTGCGCTCGGTGCGGCGCCACGGCAAGGTGATGCAGGAGACGGTCGCGCAGCTGGGCGAACTGGATGCTCAGGGCCGAGCCCGTGCGCGTGCGCTGGCGCGCACCATCACGGGCCGCGCCGATCAACGCGAGTTGCTCAGTGAACCCGGTCGCTTCGGCGGCACGGCGGTCCCGGCAGCGGGTCACGACGCGACGCCCCGGTGACCTCGGCCACCCTGAGCACTCGCGGAGGACATGACATGAGACAACCACTTGAACTGACGCCCGCCCGCGGAGCCTGGCTGTGGCTCGCCATGGCGCTGTGTGCCGGCCTCGCACCGATGCCGGCGCGCGCAGCGACGTTGAGCGAACAGGGCGTACGTGCCGCCGCGCAGACATGGGTGCGGAAGGTGCTCCATGCCGCCCGCACCGATGCCGTCGTCGAGCGCATGGAACCGTACGCCGTCGACGGTGTCGTCGTTGCGTACATCGCGCACCTCCAGGACCGCGGCTACTGCATCTGCGCCGCCGACGACCGACTGCTGCCCGTGTACATGTATTGTCCCGACGGGCATTACGATCCGGCCGGCGAGTCCGCGAGGATATACCTGAATGCGGTGAAGCTGGAGACGGCCCAGTACGGAACGGCGTCCCATCTCCGCGCCGCGGAACTCGCCAGCCTACGGCCCATGTTCGAGAAACGGCAGCAGTACTGGCAGTCCCTCGCGAGCGGCGTGCTGCCCGCGAGGCAACTGGGGACGTACGACGGACCAGCCGTCGTCCAACTCCACACGAAGACCCTGTGGGATCAGAAGTATCCGTACAACACTCAGTGTCCCTGGTTCCCGTGGGCCGGCAGCCCGTGCAAGACCGGCTGCGTGGCCAATGCCATGGGCGCCATCCTGAAGTACTGGGAATGGCCGAACACCGGCGTGGGCAAGGACACGACGATCGCCTGGTACAGGCACAGCGACTCCTGGAAGTACTCCTGGATCAACCACGATCCGGGGATCGGTTCGGAGTGGGCCGGGTACCTGAGCTACACCGTCACCGATTCGGGCGGCAGGCTCGGCATGCAGGGAAACTGGGACAGGGATCGAACTACTGCGGCCGTCAAGTTAGACACCACCGCCAGCTATCAGGCCGCACTCTACGGCTGCTGGGTCCAGATGCAGCAGACCGACCTCTACCAGTACGCGGACTTCGGGGCGACGACCTACGACTGGAGCATGATCGATTCCATCTACTCGTCGAGTTCCGACCCCGCTCACATCGCCGCGGTGGCGCAGTTGCTCCATCACGCCGGCATCGCCCAGCACATGGACTATGGGACAAGCGGCTCCGGGGCGAATAGTTCCCCATCGGCCTACGTCGACCACTTTCGCTACTCCAGCGACGCCGACCACGTGGAAGTCCCCGAGGCGCAATTCGCGGCGCGCAAGGCCGACATGCTGAACGACATCACGGAGGATCTGCAGTGGATGCGGTTGGTCGACTATGGCGCGGGCGCACCGTGGGGCCACGAGTGGTACATCGGAGGTTACGATCGCACGGGGATGCCGGACAGCCTCATGTTCCTGTGGAACGACGGCAACGGCGGCACCCAGCCGGGCGTGAACTACTCCATCTACTGGGGGCTCCTGCCGTCATTGGACAAGGGCAACAGTTGCGGCTATCACCGGTACGTCGCGCCGGCGAACGTGGTCCGTTTCGTCGGCGGCGGCTTCTGGGGCTACGGCACGCCGAGGTACCCTTACGCGGACGCCACTGACGCGTTCACGTACGCCCCGGACGGCACGACGCTCATCTTCAAGGCGGGTAGCTCGAACCTGTTCAGTGGGGGTAGCCTGACGCTCAGCCGCCCGATGACACTCAAGGGGGTCCAGGCGACGATCCAGAAGGCCCCGTGAGCGGCGCGCGCATGGGCTCGCGTCGTGATTGGTGCGGGTCGTCGCCCGGCGAACCGATGTAGGCGCCCCGGTCGGGGCTTTCACGAAGCGTTGGCAACGCGACGGCCTCCGCTCGAGGCAACGCACCCGTCACGGGGGAGGGTGCTCCTCGGGAGAGGCCGTCGCCGCGCCCGCGCGATCACGACAGCCGGTAGGAGCGTGCGTGGCAACACCCCGTCGGCGTTCTCTCCTTGGGGCGCTCCCGAGACCGAACCATGGAGGACCCATTAGTCCAACTTCGCCAGTTCGAGCGACCGTTTCTCGGCATTGCAACGACGTAGCGGCACCGGACGCACCAGCCGCCAGAGCGTGTGGGTCTTGCCATCCTTGCGGGTCCGCGAATGATGGAGATATACGCACGCCTCCTTGGCACCACGGTTATCCGCAGCCAGGAGGCGCACTTCAAGGTGGCAGGTTGGCACTACACGCCGTTTCCGCCAACGCCACGCGCAGCCGCAATCACTTGGTGGCGCGAACCCCCCGAAAATATTCCGAAGCGGCAAGAATGACCGCATTCGTCGACGAACTGCGGAAGGTGGGTTAGACTGCCGCGGCCGGAAAGCGGCCTGGCAGGGCGCTCCCCCACCGGCATTTGGATGGCGGGCGCATGGGGCATCCCTTCTCTGCCGGACGGTTTGTACTTCGCGCGACGCGGCAACTGCCGCTCCTGGCGGGCGTGCTGTTGCCGGTCGCGTGGGGCTGGGGCGAAACGGTCCCACAGAGACCCCCGGCCGGCCCTTCCCCCCTGGTCGAGACACGCCAGCGCCCGTCCGGCGAAGTCCCGGCACCGGCAATCGACGCGCCGGCCGCCGCCGAGCGTGCGCGCGGCCTGCTCGAGCAGGAGCGCTACGCGGCCGCCGAGAGCACGGCGCGGCTCCTGCTTGCGGACGTCTCGCGGCGGAACCCGACGGACTCGGGACTCGTCGCGAATGCGCTCGACCTGCTCGTCGAGGCGCTCTGGAGGCAGGGCCACGCGCCGCGGCCCGACACGCGCGCGCTGGCCCAGCAGGCCCGGGCGCTGCGGGAACGCCTCGGCGAAGGGGAAGACCCCGGGGGCGTGCGAAGCCTGCTCAACCTCGGCGTCGTCCTGTTGCAAAGCGGCGAGATCGGCGCGGCCGGGCCGCTGCTCGCGCGCGCGCTCGCGATCCGCGAGCGCTTCTCGGGGCGCGATTCGCTCGAGTACGCGTGGGCGCTGAACGACTACGGCGGCTGGCTGAGCGCGTCGGGCGCCGGGGCTGGCGCCCTGCGAAGCTTCGAGCGCGTGCTCGCGATCCGCCAGCACGCCCTCGGGCCCGAGCATCCCCTGGTCGCCTGGAGCCTGAGCTCCGTGGCCTACCAACTGCAGGCGATGGGTGACTTCCGCGGCGCGGACGACTACTTCGGGCGCTGCCTGACCATTCGGGAGAAGGTGCTCGGGCCCGATCATCCGGCCGTTGCCCAGGCACTCAAGAACATCGCCAACCTCCGCCTCGGCATGGGCCGCTACGCGGAGGCGAGAAGCCTGCTGGAGCGGGCGTTGGAGATCCGCAGGAAGGCCTACGGCCCCGATCACGCGGAAGTGGCCAACAGCCTCAACGATCTCGCCGCGGTCCTGCGCGTGGGCGGGGACTACGCCGGCGCACGCGATCTCGTCGAAAGGGCGCTGGCAATCCGCGAGCGGGTGTTCGGCGCGGATCATCCCGAAGTGGCGACGAGCCTCGTGAACCTGGCGAAGCTGCTGGCCGAGACGGGCGACGACGCGCGCGCGCAACGTCTGTGCGAACGGGCGCTCGCCATACGCGAGCGGATCTTCGGGCGTGAACACGCCAACACGGCCGTCGTCCTCGACGTTCTCGCCGACGTGGTCGGGCGCCACGGGGATCAGGCGCGGGCGATCGGGCTGGCCGAGAGGGCGCTGCGGGCCAAGGAGCGTGGCCTCGGCCCCAACCACCCCAGCGTGGCCAGCACGCTCGACATCCTGGCCCGGATCGAGGAGCAGGCGGGCGAGCCGGCGCAGGCGCGCTCGGCGGCGGAGCGGGCGCTGGCGATCCGCGAGACCGCCTTCGGCGAGGGCTCGCCCGAAACGGCCGAGTGTCTCTACCGGCTCGGGGCTCTGGCCGGGGAGCGGGGAGATCTCCGGACGGCGCGGCTGCTGCTCGGGAAGGCGGCGGTGATCCAGGAGCAGGCGCTGGCGCCGGACCACTCGCGGCTCGCCGGTACGCTCGTGGCCCTAGCCCGGATCGCGCACCGGCAGGGCGACGACTCCACCGCCTTCTCGCTCGCCCTGAAGAGCGAGCGCATCGCACGCGCAAACCTCGAGCGTACGATCCAGGTCCTGCCGGAACGCCAGGCCCTGGCGTACGAGGCGGTGCGCGTCTCCGGGCTGGACGTCGCCGCGTCGGTCGCGGCGGCCCGCCCGGGGGACGCGGATCTCGCCTCGCAGGTCTGGGACGCCCTCGTCCGGTCGCGCGCGCTGGTGCTCGACGAGATGGTCGCGCGGCGTGAATCGTGGGCGGAGGGCGGCGACAGCTCCGTGGCGGCCGTCGCGCTGGAGAACCTCGAGGCCCGCAGACGGCTCGCCGGCTTGACCCTTGTGGGTCCCGAAGAAGGGCGGTCGGCCCGGTATCGGGCGGATCTCGAAGCCGCCATCGAGCGCAGCGACGAGACCGAGCACCGGCTGGCCGAGCGCAGCGCGCGATTCCGCGAACGCTTGCGGCACGTTCGCGTTGGGCTGCCCGACGTGCTCGCCGCGCTCCCGCCGGGAACGGCGCTCGTCGGCTACGCCGTCGTGCCTCGGACGGAGCCGGGGCGGGAAGGACAGGCGGGCGCGAAGGACGCCGGGCGCTATCTGGCCGTCGTGGCCCGGCACGACGGCAGCGGGCCCGTGCTCGTGCCGCTGGGCAGCGCCGCGCACGTGGATTCGCTCGTGCGCGCCTGGCGCGCGGCCGTCCTTGCGCAGACCGGCGCGAGCGACGCGGCGCTCGATCGCGCGTGCGCCCGCGCGGGCCGGCGGCTGCGCATCGCGATCTGGGATCCGCTGCGGCCGGCCA
>CAIXRL010000218.1 GCA_903921835.1 Candidatus Eiseniibacteriota bacterium
CATCTGCTCGAGATTGGTCTTGAGGAAGTAGATGTCCTGCGTGTGCTGTCCGCCCAGGTCGCTGCGGCCCGGGCGCTGGTAGTAGTGGCGCGAGTCCGACTCGAGCGCGGCGATGCGCGCCGGGGTGCCGTCCACGCGGCTGGCGGCCGCGTAGCCCGAGAGCACCCATGTCTTCTTCGCGTCCACCGCGGTCCAGCCGTCCACCGCGGTGACGAGACCGTTGCGGTTGAGCGCGTCCTCCAGCCCCGTGCCGCCCAGCGACCGCGCCGTCTCCAGCGCCATGACGCCGAGTCCCTGGCGCTCGTGATTGAACGACCTCAGGCCGCGCAGCACGTTGTACGACGTGAGTGGTTCCAAGACGGCCAAACCGCGCGCGCCGTCCGGCATCTGGTAGTCGGCCAACTCGCGCTGCGTGACCGCGCTCAGCACGCCGACGTTGAGTGACGGCGTGGGCTGCCCGGTCAACTTGGCCGCACCCAGGATGCGGGTCGCCATCGGCGGGTCGACGAATTGCGCGTCGGCCGGGGCGCCGCCCTGGGGCGTGCGCCCGATGCGCCGCGTGTAGAAGAACGTGGGTTCGGGCCAGTTGAAGTTCCAGTAGTCCGATGCGCCGTTGTTGCCGCAGCGGAATACCGAGAGCCCCTCGGTGAAGAACGGCCGCTTCTCGTCGAAGTACGTCTCCGCGTCCGAGAGGTTCACCACGGCGGGATCGATCTCGACCTGGCCGAAATCGGGATTCACCGAGGCGTTCAGCGTGAACCGGGAGCCGACGTTGGTGCGCAGGTCGCCGCCGAGCACGGGCGTGTACTGCGAGCCGGTGTGGAACGGGTCGCCAGGCCCGTGTACGAGGTACTCGGCCTTGCCGGTGGTGTAGGGCGTCATCTCGACCCGGTGGGCGGAGCGGATGTCGTCGAGGCCTGCAAGGTCGACGAAGCGCGAGACGAACCCACTCTGCCCGCGCGGCGTGTAGACAACCTTGTCCGTCTCGTTGCGCCGTCCGATGAAGCGCTCGAAGTCGACGCCCCAGGTGCGCCGCGCGCCGTTCGCCCCGCGCAGCTGCGAGAACGGGATCCGCATCTCGGCGGTCCAGCCCTGCGCGTCGCGATGGACGCGCGCGCTCCACACACCGTCCCAGGAGTTGTCCTCCCAGTCGTCGTTCATGTACGTGCCGTCGAACAGCGTCCCGGCCGCGGACACCGCGAAGTAGTAGCCGGTGCGGCGGTCGCGGAACGTGTCGAAGTCGACGCCGAAGTAGTCCGAGCCGGGATCGTTGTCGCGCCGCGACAGCCGGGCGACAATCGAGTCGGGCCGCGAGTCGTACATGCGCGCCCCGATGTAGATCGCGTCATCGTCGTACAAAACGCGGACCTCCGTACGCTGCGAGGGCGCCGCGCCCTGCTGCGGGTCGGACTGCGTGAACGCGGAGGTGGCGCTGTCCGACCTCCACGCGGCCTCGTCGAGGACGCCGTCCACGACGATCGGATCGCTGGTGCGCACGGCGTGGACCGGCGGCGCCGGTGCGGGTGCCGGCGCGACTTCGGCCCGCGCCAGGACGGCCGCGCAGGCGATGGCGGCGGCGCAGAGGAGCAGCAACAGCGCGAGCGGGATGAGGATCGATCGCATGCTCGGAGACTCCTGCGGGACCGGTCTGGAC
>CAIXRL010000219.1 GCA_903921835.1 Candidatus Eiseniibacteriota bacterium
ACCTGCGCGGCACCGTGGTGCCGGTGGTCGACCTGCGCGTGAAGTTCGGGATGCCCAGCCAGCCGTACGACCGGTTCACGGTCGTGATCATGGTCATGGTCGACGAGCGCGTGGTTGGCCTGGTCGTCGACGGGGTCTCGGACGTGCTGAACGTCGCGGATGACGAGAAGGTCCCGCCGCCGGAGATGGGCTGCGACGTCGACACGTCGTTCCTGACCGGCCTGGCGAAGTCGGCCGACCGGCTGATCTCACTGCTGGCGATCGAGCGCGTCGTGGGTATGAAGGAAGTGACCGAAGCCTTGCAGGTGGCATGACGCAGACCGCGCCGCCGGATCCTCCGCGGGCCGTTTGCGGCGGGGAGTCCATCCGGCGCTGACGAGTTACGAGTTCCAAACGGGAAGCCCGGCCGTTCACCTGGCCGGCCACCCGGGCCAGTGTCTCGACGCATCACCCGCATCATCACGGATGCGCTCCCCCCGGATCGCGTCGGAAGGGAACAAGGGCAATGGACTGGTTCAAGGACGTCAAGGTGGGGCACAAGTTGATGGGCGGATTCGCCATCGTCACCGTGCTCCTGGGTATTCTGGGCTTCGTCGGCATGCGCAACACGCGAACGTTCAGCAATGACTTCGCCAGCCTCTACGCGGACCGGCTCGTGCCTGCCGTGCAGCTGGCCGACGTCGTCGAGAACCTCTCGAGCCTGCGTACGAGCGCATACCAGCTCATGCTCACGAAGGACGTGAAGGAGCGCGAGCGCTGCCAGGACGCCGATCGGCAGCGGCTGGCCGCCATCGACGACGGCATGAAGGCCTTCAGCGCGACGACCCTGATCCAGGCTGAAAAGGACGGGCTCAAGACCTGGAACGACGTCTACCCCGCCTACGTCGCGTCACGAGCACACCTGCTCGAACTCCAGGCGGCCGGGCGCCTGGCCGAGGCCGAGGCGCTTCGCGGCCAGGAAACCGCACCGCTGGGCGAGAAGGCCATTGCCGCCGTCCACAATCTGAGCCAGATCCAGTCCAGGTGCGGCGCGGAGATGAACGCGAAGATCGCGGCCCAGGCGAAATCGGCCATGGCGTGGATGATCGCGCTGCTGGTCCTGGCGCCGCTGTTCGCAATCAGCGCCGGCCTGTTCCTCAGCCGCTCCATCGTCGGCCCGCTCATGCACTTCGTGGAGCGCGCAACGCAGGCGGCCACGGGCGACCTGCAGGTGCGGGTGGACGTGAAGTCCCAGGACGAACTGGGCCAGATGGGCGTGCAGTTCAACAAGATGATGCAGAACTTCGAGCAGAGCATGTCCCAGGTCGGCAAGGCGAGCCACGCCATCACGACCGCTTCGACAGGCGACCTGCGGGTGCGCGTGGACGTGCAATCCAAGGACGAACTGGGCCAGATGGGCGAGCAGTTCAACAAGATGATGCAGAACTTCGAGCAGAACATCTACCAGGTCGCCAAGGCAAGCCAGGTCATCACGACCGCCTCCCAGGAGCTCTCGTCGACCTCGCAGGCGATCAGCTCGGGCGCCCAGGAGCAGGCCTCGGCGCTGGAGGAGACGGCGGCGTCGCTGGAGCAGATGACCGCGTCGGTCAAGCAGAACGCGGACAATGCCCAGCAGGCGGCGCAGCTGGCGCAGGGCGCGCGCGAGGTGGCGGAGAAGGGCGGCAAGGTGGTGAGCGCGGCGGTGAACGCGATGACGGAGATCAACGCGTCCTCGCGCAAG
>CAIXRL010000220.1 GCA_903921835.1 Candidatus Eiseniibacteriota bacterium
CCGAGCCGGCCACGGTGGAGCCCAGGTAGCGGTGCGTGCCGCCGCCGCCGGTGGCGAGCGTGAAGAGGTCGGCGTACATCGTGCCGTTGTAGAGGTTCGCCCACAGCAGCCGGTCGGGCGTGAAGCCGGTGTCCATGCCGAGGCCCGTCAGCGCCGGCGGGCCGCTGGGAGGCGTCGGGAACGCCGACGTCGCGAGCGAGTCCTGGCCGCCGGGCACCGAGTCGATGAACAGCGCGAGCGCGGTGCCGTCGGTGGGCAGGTTGCCCGTGATCCCGATCGCGAGCCCGTCGGTCTGCGGCCGCACGAACATCTGGTCGAGCTCCGCGACGTTGTCCCCCATGGACGTGGCCGCGGTCTGCGTGGCCGCGAGCAGGCTCGCGTCGAAATCGGTCGTGATGTTGCTGCCGTCGTACGGCGAGGGCGGCGGCGGCGGGCCGGGCGTGACACCGGCGTTGAGCACCACCCAGCCGTAGGCGGGCAGGCTCACGGCGTACGCCGACTTGTTCGCGTCGGTGAGCGGGGCCAGGGTCGCGCCGCTGGTCACGTTGCGCACGGGCGTCGAGCCGTTCGTCACCTCGAACGAGGACAGGTCCAGCGCGGGGGTCGCCGCCGAGCCCGACAGGTTGATCGCCACGAGCAGCGTCTCCTGCCCGGCCGCCTGCCGCAGGAACGCGTACACGGCGGAGCTGGAGTTGACGACCTCGGTGTACTCGCCGCGGCGCAGCGCGACGTGCTGTTTGCGCATCGCGATCAGCGAGCGGTAGGTCTCGAGCAGCGAGCCCGTGACGCCCGTCTGCTCGGCGACCGAGCGGCCGTCGTTGTTGCGCTCGACGCGCCCGTTGTAGGCCGAGGCGTTGAGCACGAAGTAGTTGGACATCGGCGCACCGGCCGTTGCGAGCCACTTGAACGGCTCGCGCATGGGGATGTCGTTGGCGTCGCCGCCATAGCTGCCCTTGGTGCCGCGCATGCCCAGCTCGTCGCCGAAGTAGATGCAAGGCGGGAACGGTTGGGTCATGAGGATCGCCGCGGCGACCTTGTTGTGGCCCGCCACGTTGCCGGTGTTGGACGACAGGCGGTCCACGTCGTGGTTGCCCAGGATGCCGATGTAGGTGTGCCCGGCGGGCAGCGCGGCAACGGTGGCCTTCATCTCGCTGTAGAGCCCCGCCGCGTTCTCGGCGGAGATCGCCGAGCGCGCCGCGAACATGAACGGGACCGTGAACGTGGCGTCGTGCGGACCCATGAACTCGGCACCGTGCGAGCCCCAGTCGCCCTGCTCGGCGAACGTGAACGCGCTCGGGTTCTTCGCGAGGATCGCGTCCTTCCACTGCTGCCACCACGCGGTGGTGTAGCCGTAGCCCTCGTCCCGCACCACGTGGTCGAGCCGCCAGCCGTCGATGCCGTCGGACGGGTCGCTGTCGCCGTTCGGGTCCATCCAGTGCTGGCACCAGCCGTCGACGAGCGACGTGACCGTGGGGTTGGCCAGGTTCCAGGTGATCTCGCCGACCGTGCTGCCGTTCCAGGTGGTGTACGAGCCGCCGTTGAACGTCGTGTTGCCGGCGTTGGTCCAGGCCAGGTAGCTCGAGTACGGCGACGCCGGGTTGTTGTGTGAGTCCGTGAAGTAGACGCTGTTCTGCGACACCTGGTAGGCGACCAGGTCGATGAAGACCTTGACGCTGTCGGCGTGCGCGGCGTTCACGAACGCCCAGAACTGCGCCTCGGTGCCGAACCACGGATTCAGCGCGTTGGGCGGCATGTGCTGGTAGCCGTGGTAGGCGGGCGAGGTGAAGATCGGCGTCATCCACACGCTGCTCACGCCCAGCGAGCGCAGGTAGGGCAGGCTCGCCGTCATGCCGCCGAAGTCGCCGAAGCGCTGCGCGTCGTTGTCCGAGTCGCGCCACGCGATGGGCATGATCTGGTAGAAGACGTCGTCGCGCGGGTCGCGTCCATCCAGCGGAGCGGCGGAGGACGGCGCGGGTCGCAGGAGCAGCGTGGCGAGCAGGATCAGGGCATGGATGCGGTGGCGCACGAGGGGGCTCGGAGGTGGGCCGGGGAGCGGATTCTCGCCAGCGGCAGACCATGAGTTTAGGCCGCTGCGGGGGTGGGCGACAAACGCGGGCGGACGGGCTCCGCCGCCGGGCGCGGCGACCTCGCACTTCAGCGCCCCTTGCGAGCACCGGAGGGTCAAACTGAGGCGATTCTCAGACCGGCTACCTCGTAATCGGCACCTGAACGTCGAGGAGGTCGGCGACCGGCCGGTCGCGCAGCGTGGCGGGCGCGAAGGACCATTGGGCGAGCGCTGCCCGTGTCGCCCGGACGGCCGAGGAGTCCCGTTCCGCGGTGGACCAGGGGCGCGCGTCGCTGATCCGGCCGTCCGCCCCCACGAATACGACCCACCCCAGGGAATCCGGAGTGCCAACAGGACAGTCGGGACAACGTGCGGGCACCTGGTATGTGACTCGTGGCGGGTGCCCGGCGGTCCAGATGTCGTCCTGGGTGAAGTGCTCGGAGTGCGCGATCGGAACAAGGTAGTCGCCGGCGTATCGGTAACGCTGTGCCCCGACGATGTGCTCCCACCGCACCTGCCGGCAACCACCGAGAATGATCGTGTCGCGAGCGACCGTGACGGGTAGCTCGACTTCCGCTTCGTCGATGCCTCGGCGACGAGTCGTGACGGAAATGGTTGCCCGAATGGTGTAGATGCCCGGCTTCCGCGCCCGAAGGACGAGGCGGAAGCTCCGTCGGGCATCTATGACTACGCGAGTTCGAATCAGCGTGTCACCCGAGACTCGCCTGAGACCAGCGGGGACCGATATCCAGATCCTGCCGACAGCGCTCGAGTCGTATTCGCCGCCAGCCACGATCCTGAGGCGCAGCGTGCCGTCCCGTGCCGGCGGGGCAGCGAAGTCGATCCCAAAACCGAGCGGGGGCTGGCCCTCCATCCTCGGGGGCGAGCCCGCGGCTGTATCGCACCAGCTGCAAACAGCAAACGCGAGCACCACGAACAGCGCGGTCCAACGGGTCACTTCGCGCCTCCCGTTTGGCCGCTCCTGACAGGCACATCGACGAGCAGCCAGTCCGCGACTGGTTTGCCCTTTGCACGCGAGGGCAGGAACCGCCAGCCCTCGAGCGCTTTGCGACACGACGAGTCGAGCGCCGCCGGAATGCGGGAGGCAGGATGGAGCGGGCGAATGCCGGCGAGGCGGCCTGCCGCGTCGAGCAGGACCCCGTACTTCACGCTCGTGTCGGCACGGAACCCGCGCGCCGAACACGTTGCCACGGTCACAAGGGTAGGCCTCGCTTTCGCCTCTTCCTCGATGTCGGTCTGGACGACGGATTGCGGCCCGGGAATGGGCACGAGATAGCGTTCGCCGTGGCGGTAGCGCTGGCCGCACCGAACCGTCTCCAGCCTCGTCAACCGCGCGTCCTGGACGAACGCGGTGTCCGGCTCGACGCGGAAGCGAAGCACAAGGTCCGCCTCCTCGATTCGGGACGAGTTCGGCCACGTGATGCGCCTCGTGCCGGTGATCTCGTAGTCACCGCGCCGCTGCGGAATGACGACAAGTTGCCAGTCTGGGGCCAGCCCGACATTGGTGTTGCGATACAGAGTGTCCCCAGAGCTGAGTGTCAATCCGGGTGGCAGGCACAGGCGCGCCACTCCGGTCGCGATCGTGCCGTAGTTGCCGGGCATCGAGAAAACGATCCGGACGTGCTTGCCGATGCGGGGTGGGTCGCCAAAACGAGCCCCGAATCCGTACACCGACTCGCCCTCGAAACTGGGAGCCCACGCATGCGCCAACGCGGTGCACATGAACACGGCGAGCAGTGCGAATGCGGGAACCCGTCGCATGTGAACTCCTACTCGGGGGCGGTGGAGTCGCGGCGTCGCTCTGAACACTCGCCGGCGCGCAACTCGTAAGGTACCTCACTCAGGCCGCGCCGTACTCCAACCCGCCGCCGCCCTGCGCCTCGGCCCGCGTGTCGCCGATCACGACGCGGGCGAGCCGGCCCTGCGTGTCGCCGCGCAGCAGCGCGGTGGCGATCCCGCGCGCGGCGGCGCGCGTCTGCGGCGTGCCGGCCTTGCTCACGAACACGCTCGTCTCCACGCCGGCGGGCACGCGCGCCAGCCAGCCGTCCGCGTGAAAGACGATGCCGGCGACCACGGCGGGCGTGACCTCGGCCCCGGGCGGCAGCCCCAGCCTCTCGCACAGCACGGCCGCGCGATGCACGTGCGCCTCGTTCACGGGCCGGCCGACGATGTCGGCGCCGATCACCATGATCACCGTCCCGGCGTGCGCCGAGATCACGGGCTCGTGCTCCAGGTGCGCCTTGAGCGAGCGTCCCGCCGCGCCGTCGGCCTCGACCAGCAGGTGCGCGGCGATCGCGGCGGCGTCCAGCGCGTCCAGCATTGCAAGCGGGAGGCCGGCCAGCTTGTCCTCTGCAGCGAGGCGCGACCGCGCCACGGTCACGTGAGGGGCGTGCTCCAGCGCCGCGCGCAGCGCACCGGGCAGGTCGGGCGTTTCGTCGGCGAGCACGAGTCGCGGACTGTCGTCGGGGCGCGGCGGCCGGATGCGCGTGCTGGTGCTGGTGATCACCGTGCGTCCGTCCGCGGCCAGCGCGTGTGCCAGCGCGAACATGAGCGAGGTCTTGCCGCCGCCGCCGATCAGCCAGGCGGAGTGGTACGAGCGGAGCCCGAGAGCGTCAAGCAGTCCGGGATCCATGCGCCGCCACGAGCTCGAGCACGCCGCCGCTGATCGTGCGCGCCTTGTCGGAGAGCGTGCGGCACATGCGCGCGTCGCCGCGCGGGTCCACGTCGCCGACCTTCTGGCCCGCGGTGACCGCGAGCCCCGGCCACAGCAGGCCGCGCAGCGTGCCGGCGACGCGCGCGCGCACCGGGACGCCGGCCACGACGGCCACGATGTCGTCCACGGCGAGCGTCTCGCCGATGGCGTGCGCGGTCTCGAACACGCCCTCGGCGGGCGCGCGCAGCAGCCGCTCGTGCGTGAAGCCGCCGATGTCGCCGGGTTCGCCGGTGTCGTCCTGCGAGGCGCCGTACGCGATGACGCGGCCGAGGTCGTGGCCGCGGTGGGTCTCCACCACGAAGTGCACGTGGTGCCCGGCCTCGAAGCCCGGCCCCAGCCCGATCACCAGGCCGGCGTCCGCGGGGGAGTTGTCCAGGCTGCGCTTGAGGATGCGCGCGTCCACGATCACGTCGGGCCGCCAGCGCTGCACCAGGCGCGCCTCGGGGTCGACGCACACCACGACGTGGTCCCAGCTCCCGGCCGGCAGCGCGGGCACCGCCTCGAGCGCGTGCAGCCGGCCGCGCACACCCTCGATCTCGATCCCACCCTCGTAGATGGCGGAGCAGAACGACACGGTCCGGCGGATCGCGGTGGGCTGCGCGAGGTCGGTCATCACCACGCGGTAGCCGGCGCGGAACAGCCGGTGCCCCACGGCGCTCGCCTGCTCGCCCGCGCCCTTGACCAGCACCTTCTCGCGCGTGCCCGGCGACGTGCTGCCCCGCCACGGCAGGTCGGAGGGCAGGTCCACGTCGAACAGCACGGCCGGGTCGTCCACGGGGACCTCGTCCACCGCCTCGGGATGCGCGCGCAGGATGCCGCGCGCGCCGACGTCGCCGGCGAGCGCCAGCAGGGCGGGGCGAAAGCGCGCGGGGAAGATCACGGGGTGCCCGCGGTGGCCGTGGTGCACCGGCACCACGATGCGCTCGCGCGCCGCAGCCCAGCGCGCGAGCAGCGACGCGACCAGCGCCGGCGTGGTGCCCGGCATGTCGGCGAGCGCGACCACGTAGGCATCGGCGTCCGCGCCCGCCGCCTCGATGCCCGTGCGCAGCGACGTGCCCATGCCCTCGGCGTACGCCGGGTTGGGCACGAGGCGCACACCCGGCCGCGCCGCCGCGGGCGGCGTATCGGGCCGCACGACGAGCAGCGTCTCGTCGATCCCGGCGCAGCCCGCCAGCGCGCCGAGCGCGTGCTCGACCAGCGGCACGCCGCGGTACGGCGCCCGCAGCTTGTCGCCGCCGAAGCGCCGGGACGACCCGGCCGCGAGCAGGATCGCGACGACCTTCATGTGAGCTACCGGTGCGCCCCGGTGCCGGTCAGCTCGGGAGCGGTGCGGCGGTACTCGGCGAAGATCTCGGACAGCCGCTGCGCGTCGGCCATGATGCGCGCCGGCTCGGTGCCGTCGGCGAACGGCAGGATGCGGCCGTCCTCCTTCAGGATCCGCCCGCTCGCCACCACGGTGTTCACCTCGCTGCCGTCGGCCGCCCAGATCAGGTTCTCCATCACGTTGTCGAGCCGCGTGGGGATCATGTTGGGTCGGTCGATGTCGAGCAGGATCCAGTCGGCGCGCCGACCGGGCGCCAGCTCGCCCCGGTCCTGGCGCAGGTAGCCGGCGGCGACGCTGGTGATCATCTCGAGCAGCTGCTGAGACTTCAGCAGCGTCGCGTCCTGGTGCAGCGCCTTCTGGTACTGCGAGGCGAGCCGGGCCGCCGCGAGGATGTTCTGGTTGTCGGCCGAGCCCGAGCCGTCGGTCGAGATGGCGACCGGAACGCCGGCGGCCATCATCTCGATGATCGGCGGCATGCCGGAGCCCAGGATGGTGTTCGCGAGCGGGTTGTGCACGATCTTCGTGCCCGTGCGCGCGAGGATGCCGATGTCGCGCGGCCCGCAGTTCACCTGGTGGGCGAGCACGGTGTCGGGATCCAGGATGCCGATGGACTCGGCGAACTCGACCTCGGTCATGCCGGGCTCGATCGCCTCGCTGAACCACTTCGTGGTCTTCGGTTCCTCGGCGCTGTGGATGTGGAACAGCGTGCCGTGATCGCGCGCCCACTTCTTGAGCGGCACCAGCATCGCGCGGCTGTTCGAGAAGAACTGGTCGGGGCCGGGGCAGAAGCTGGTGTGCGTGAGGCCGGGGATCTTCAGCGCGTCGTCGAGCCGCGCCAGCGCCTGCTCGGGCCTGTCCAGCGCGTCCTTCGTGTAGTGCCGGTCCTGGCTGCCGATCGCCACGATCATCGTCGTGCCGGCCACCTCGTTCACGTCCGCCAGTTCGCGCACGTGGTACTTGTTGAAGTTGCAGTGGTGCACCATGCTCGACGTGATGCCGTAGTGGATGTCGCACACGCGCGCCAGCCGGTAGGTGACCAGGTGCGGCGACGAGCCGAGTTCCTGGATGAGGCGCTCGCGTTCGGTGTTCATGAAGCGCGTGAAGGGATTGACCGCGTGATCGAGCCAGTCGGTGAGCGGCTCGTCCTTGGCGATGCCGATGAGCGGCTGCTCGTGGTCGTGACCGTGCGCCTTGACGAACGCCGGCATCAGGATCCCGCGCAGCTTCGGAACGTCGTCGCTGCCCAGCTTGCCGCCGATCACGCGCAGCGGGCTGCCGCACTTCTCGCGGAGCCGCTTCGCGGTTTCAGGCGTCCACGCGCCGGTCTGGACGATCCTGGCGCCCTCGGTGAGGACGTAGCCGTCCGCGATGCGCAGCGTGCGGTCGGGAGCGGCAAGCGGGAGCAGGAACTCCGCGCGGCAGAGGAGGAAGTTCTCGGGGGTCATCGGGTTGCTCCTTGCGGGATCCTGCCGAGGGCGCGCAGGACCTTCTCGGCGGTGAAGGGCCAGCTGCGCATCCACACGCCGGTGGCGTCGTGGATCGCGGCGGCGATGGCGGGTGCGGCGCCGTTGCAGGCGATCTCGGAGATCGACTTGCCGCCGAACGGGCCGTACGGGTCGGTGGTTTCGACGAGCACGGCGCGGAAGTCGTCCGGCAGGTCGTTGATCATGGGGACCTTGTAGTCGCGCAGCGTCGCGTTGGTGCAGCGCCCCTTCTCGTCGAGGCAGACCTCCTCGAACAGCGAGTGACCGATGGTCTTGAGCGCGCCGCCGTACATCTGGCCCAGCGCCAGCTCGGGGTTGATCGGGGTGCCGCAGTCCTGCAGCGAGTAGTACTTCTGCAGCTTCACCTCGCCGGTGCGCGTGTTCACGGCCGCCTGCACGTAGTGCGCGCCGTAGGGGAACGCCGCCTTGTCAGTGGTGAAGCACGCGGAGGCGGTGAGCTGCCCCGCGCCGGTGCCGGAGACCGTGTGGCGGTAGATCTCGGCGTACGTCACCGAGCCCGTGCGGCCGCGCACGGTGGAGGGGTGCGCCAGCTCGAGGTCCCCGACCGGCTCGCCGAGCATGCGCGCCGCCGTCTCGAGCAGGCGCTCCTTCATGCCCCGCGCCGCGTTGAGCGCCGCGTTGCCGGTGAAGAACGTGCCGCTGGAGGCGTAGGCGCCGTCGTCGTAGGGCGTCACGTCGGTGTCGGCGACGATGAGCGAGATGTCGGCGATCTCGGTGCACAGGCACTCGGCCGCGAGCTTGGCGATCAGCGTGTCGAGGCCCGTGCCCAGGTCCGTGCCGCCCGAGAGCAGCATGAACGTGCCGTCCCCGAGAAGCGTGACGGTGGCGTTGGACGAGTCGATGCCCGGCAGGCCGGAGCCCTGCTGGATCATGGCGACGCCCTTGCCGATCTTCACGTCCGGGTCGTCGCTCTGGACGCGCGTGCCCCACTCGATCAGCGCGGCGCCCTGCTCGAGCGCGGGGCCCAGGCCGCAGCTCTCGACCAGCGACGCGATGCCCTCGCGGCCCTCGCCCAGGCAGCGCATGATCTCGAGCATGACGCCCTCGCGCACGCGGTTCTTCTCGAGCAGCGCGAGCGGGTCCATGCCCAGTTCCTTCGCCAGCTCCGCGCACGCCATCTGCACCGCGTACGAGCCCTGGGGCGCGCCGTAGCCCTGGTAGGCGCCGCATGGCGGGATGTTGGAGTAGTAGGTCTCGACCTCGAAGCGCACGTTCTCGCACAGGAGCAGCGGCAGGCTCTTGCTGCATGCGTTCATGGGCACCGTGAGGCAGTGGGCGCCGTAGGGGCCGGTGTTGGCGAGCACGCGCATCTTCACCGCGGTGAGCGTGCCGTCGCGCTTCGCGCCCAGCCTCATCGAGATCTGCATCGGGTGGCGCGTGCGCGAGGCGATGAACTCCTCCTCGCGCGTGTAGCGGTAGAGCACGGGGCGGCCCGTGACCCACGTGGCCCACGCCGCGACCTCCTCCAGCACGATGTCCTGCTTGGCGCCGAAACCGCCGCCCACGCGCTCCTTGATCACGCGCACCTGGTTCTCGCGGATGCCCAGCACGTTCGCGACGATGCGCCGCACGTGCCACGGCACCTGCGTCGCGGCGTGGATGACGAGCCGCTCGCCGTCCATGCGGGTGTAGACCACGTGCGGCTCGAGCGGCGTGCACTGCACCTGCGTGGTCTCGTACTCGCGCTCCAGCACGACGTCCGCCTCGGCGAAGCCGCGGTCGATGTCGCCGATGCCGCCCGAGACGCTGGCCGCCAGGTTGCGGCGCGGGTCGCCGTGGATCGGGAACGGGTAGATGACGCGCCCGTCGCGGGGATCGGCCTGCGAGTTGTCCAGGTCGGCCGGCGCGCCGACCATGAACTCGATGATGCCGTTGTGCAGTACCGGCGCGCCAGGCGCGGCGGCGGCCTCGATGGACAGCACGGGCTCCAGCACCTCGTACTCGACCTTGATCAGGCTCAGCGCCTGCTCCGCGATCTCCAGCGTCTCCGCCACCACGGCCGCGACGCGGTCACCGACGTGCAGCATCTTCTCGCCGAACATCCTGCGGTCGTAGGGGGACGGCTCGGGGAAGCCCTGCCCGGCCTGGTTGTAGTAGACGTCGGGCCCGTTCTCGTGCGTCACGACCAGCACGACGCCGGGCAGCGCCTGCGCGCGGCGCGTGTCGATGCGCTTGATGTAGGCGTGGGCGTGCGGCGAGCCGAGCACCTTGAGATGGCAGGCGTCGGGCGCGACCATGTCCTCGACGAACGACTTCTCCGCGCGCGCCAGCCGCGAGCCGTCCACCTTGCGCGCGGCCTTGCCCACGAGCCGCAGGTCGTCGCGGAACTCCTGCCCGATCGGCGCGGCCTGCAGCGGGTCCTCGAGCCGGCGCACGGCCAGCTCGACGGCCTTGAACATCTGCTCGTAGCCGGTGCAGCGGCAGAACACGCTCGAGAGCGCGTCGCGCACCTGCTCGCGCGTGGGGGCCGCCTTCCGCTGGAGCAGCGACTCCGTGGCGAGCAGCAGCGCGGGCGTGCAGTAGCCGCACTGCACGACGCCGGAATCGATGAACGCCGTCTGGATCGCGGACAGCTCGCGGTTCTTCGCCATGTGCTCGACGGTGTGGAGCTTCCTGCCGTCGATCTGCGCGGCGACGAGCAGGCACGAGTTGACCGTGCGCCCGTCGAGGATGATCGAGCACGCGCCGCACTGGCCGGCGCCCTCGCAGCCGTTGCGCACCGAGAGGATGCGCTCGCGGCGCAGCAGGTCGCGCACGCGCTCGCCGGGCCCGGCCTCGAACGTGCGGCGCACGCCGTTGAGCGTGATGTTGATCTTCATGAGCGGGCTCCCTTCGCCGCGATCGCATCGCGGAACGCGAGCGCGACGAGCGCGCCGGCTTCGTACTTGCGCAGCGCGGCGCTGCCGTTGGACGACGGTGCGGGCCTGAGCGGGCGGCTGACCAGCGCCTGCAGCGTGTCGGCGTCCGGGAGCGGCCTGCCCTCGAGGGCGTCCTCGGCGGCGCTTGCGCGCACGACGTGCGGCTCGACGCCGCCGATGGCGATCACCGCGTCGCGCACGATGCCCCGCGTGATCGTCGCGGCGACCGCGACGCTGACCATGGAGTAGGCGTTGGCCGAGCCGCGCACGTTGCGCACGGCCGCGACGCGTCCCGCGCCGGCGAGCGGCAGCAGGATCGTGGTGATGAGCCCGGGCACGGGCTTCGCGACGTAGTCCTCGACCCGCACGGTCTTCGACGGGCCCTGCCCTGCGAGGACGAGCTTCGCACCGAGCGCGACCAGCATCGGCAGCACGTCGCTCTGGGGCAGGTTGCACGCCACGTGACCGCCGAGGGTCGCGGCGTTGCGGATGTTGCGGGCGACGATCTGCGCGCCGGCCGTCCGCAGCGCCGCGGGGACCTTGCGGTCGTCCACGAGCTGCTGGAGCGTGCAGCACGCGCCGATCGCGATCACGCGCGCGC
>CAIXRL010000221.1 GCA_903921835.1 Candidatus Eiseniibacteriota bacterium
CGCGACGGCTTCGGGCGGCGCGCCACCACCTGCACGACCCGCGCGCGGCCGGTGTGGTAGCGACCTTCGATCACGTCGCGCTCGAGCTCGCGCGCCCGTTCGAACTCGAGCCCCGCCAGTTCCACCCGCAGGCCCGCGAGCGTCATGAAGCGCGAGGCCTCGCTCGGACCGCCCGTGCCGCGATCTGCCTGCTCGGGCGGGTACGCCTCGAGCACGAGCACGCCGCCCGGGGCGAGCCCCGCGACCACCGCGCGGTGCAGCGGCCCGCGCACGTCGCCGGGAACGTGCGCGAAGATCGACACGACGCCCTGCCAGAAGCCGGGCGCGATCGCGTAGTGCGCGAGATCGGCCACCTCGGCATGGACGCGCACGCCGCGCTCCGCGGCCAGCGCGAGCGTCTTCGCGACCCCGACCGGAGAAAGGTCCACCGCGGTGACCTCGTGGCCGAGCCCTGCCAGGTGCACCGCGTTCCGTCCCTCGCCCTCGGCCAGGCAGAGCACGCGGCCCCGCGGCAGGCGCGGCGCCATTTCGCGGAGGAAGTCGTTGGGCTCGGTGCCGAACGCCCAGCCGGGCTCGGCGTAGCGGGCGTCCCACTTGTACGGGCGGGCGGTGTCGTCGTTCATGCGAGCGAGCATAGGTGTGGCCCGCTTGCACGACAACGCGCCGGGCATCGCGCAGAGGCTCGTGGGAGCACCTGGAGCCTTCGGGGGAGTCTTTGCTGGAGTCTTTGCTTTTCCTCGTTGCTCTTCCTCGCTATTCTCTGGGACCTCTGCTCGGCACCGGCAGGAGACGGGCGCGTCATGCGGCGGCATGAACCTGTTCACCCCGGCGGTCCGGTGCGCGCCGGGCCGGGGTGACGCCAGCAGTGGCGCCGCTCCAGCGATTTACCGCAGGGCTTGAACTGCCCGCTTCACCCCAACGAGGAAGTTCGCCATGTCTCGGTACTCCATCGCCACGCGATTGGGAGCGCTGTTTGCTTTGTCGTTGTTGGCCGTCGTTTCCGGGTGCTCGAAGAAGGGCGGCAGCAGCCTCGTCGCGCCGATGCTGCCCGCGAGCGTGTCGGTGAACGGCTACCAGGCCACATCCACCCCCGGCATGGTCAAGTTCGATGTCAGCGCCGTGATGAGCAATGGCTCGTTGATAGGCTCCGCCACGATCACCGAACCCGTGCTCGTCGGGCTTGCAACCGGCCCCTCGACGCGCGGCGCAAGTCCGTTTGGCCTGACCGCGGCCGTCACGGGTACGGCAGGGGTCTGCCGTTCGATCAGCTCCCTCGGGCCGGGTGTCGCTTCCATCTGCCTCGACGCGACTGGATCCATGAAAGAGTCGGACCCCGACGCGCTGCGCGGAAAGGCCGCCAGGACGTACGTCTCGCTCATGGGTCCGGGCGACGTCGCGGCGGTATCCTCGTTCGACACGCACACACCGGCCTCGCCGGGCCTCCTCGCCATCCGTGTCTACGGCGGCGGTTTCAGCTCGGACAGCACCATGCTCAAGGCCTGCGTGGACAGCGCCAGCTTTGCGGGCGGATCGACGTCGTTGTGGGACGCCGCATACGACTGCGCCCACGTGGACTCGGCGCAGGGTGGCAGCAACCTGCTCGCGCTCGTGCTCACGGACGGCGGCGACAACGCCAGCGCCAGGACGGTCGTGCAGGCGGAACGCTACGCCCATCAGCAGAAGATGCGCGTGTACATGGTCGGCCTGAATGGGCTCGGCGCGCTCGACGACTCGACCGAGGCCCGCTTGAAGTGGCTGGCCCAGGAGACGGGTGGCTTCTACGCGCGCGCCGACAGCGCCAGCCAGTTGTCGAAGCTCTTTGCCAACGTGTTCAACGCTTCGTCCGCCTCGGGCTGCGTGAGCGCGACGTTCCGCGTCAATGGCGTCGTGCCGCCGCCCGGCACCGTCATCGTCGGCACGATGTCGTTCAAGGTCAACGGTATGCCGGTCACTGGCCCGTTCCGCGTCGTCCTGTAGCGGGCCCGCCCGGACGATACATGAGCCCGCGGATCTGCGAGCGCGGATCTTCGCGTCATCCGCTGCGAGGCTCGACCGGTAGCTGTCCTCATCGTGCTGGACGGGCGAAGCTCGTTGTTGGCGAGCGGCGTGGCAGCCAAGGCCACACCGCTCGCGGGATTACAGAGCGCGCGGCGCGAACGCGAACTCGCGTGTCTGCCGCCTGGGACGATCCCCGCGAGACGCCCATTTGCAGGCGGTGCTCGTCCCGCGGCGCGGGCCTCGACGCAGGGTTCCGCAAGAGTCCTGATCGTCAGGGGTGAGGTGGTGCGGCGGGCACGCACGCCGACTGCTTGCAGGGCAGGAACCGCGCAGGCGGCGGCCGAATCGTGTTCGAACGCCGCGCGGAGGCACGGCGGTGCGCGGGGGTGCATTGCCGGGCCCACTACGCCAGCGCCTCCAGGCTGCGCACGCCGCACCCCGTCGCCACCACCGCAATCGCGAGCGTGGTGCCGCAGTCCGCGGCGCTGGCGCGAATCGGGAACCGGGCGCAAGACCTCGAACAGCGATCGCAAGGTGTTCTCGTTCACCACGGTCATCGTCTCCGCCAGCACAATCGGGTGCTCCCCACGCACTCCCAGTCGCCCGACAGGCGGCGGGTACACAACCCCAACCCCCGCGACGCCAGGTTGGCCACCGAGACCCCGGGCAGGATCAGAAAGCGCACGTTGTTGGCCACCAGCGGCAAGTGTTGCCAGGCCACCGTCGAATGCCAGCCGATCCACGCATCCCGCGGCCGGCACCGCCACGCCGCCGCGGCCCACACCCGCAGCGCCAGCCAGTGGCCGTCCGCCTCGGCGACATACGCCAGCGACTCCCCGACCACGCCCCAAAATCCCGGATAGTGGTGCGCGCGCAGCAGCGCCTTGAACGGGGCCACCTCGCAACGTTCGCGGGGCCGCACCGTGACCCGCGCAGCGCGCCGCGCAGCGGCGGCTGGGAGGGCTCAGCCATCAGGCCCAACCGATAGCACCGGGTCGGGGGGGGGGCGGAAAGTCCAGTTCAGGGGCAAGGCCCCGGACCTCAACGGGGTGCCGGGGAGAATGACAGCGCCCCACAAGGCACCCTCAGTTGGGCTTGCAAATGCTCTTCACGACTCCTAGGGTTCGCTGCGAGTTCTGACGAACGCGCTGTACCGTGCACCAGCTGAACCGTCAGGTGCTGGCCGTGCGCGCGGTCCCGGCGAGCGACTCCCAACGGAGTCTTCGCCTCCCCTGGGTCCCGCGCTCGGCAACGGTCGGAAACGAGTCACGGTACACGTCGGCGCAGACTTGTTCACGCCATGTGGTCCGGCAACCTGCCGGGCCTGGGTGGCGCCAGACGCAGCGTCGCCCGAGTGACTCATATCAGGGCATGGACCGCCCTGCTCACCCCAACGAGGATCCCCGCCATGTCCCGGTACTCCATCGCCTCACGAGTGGGAGCTCTGCTCGCCCTGTTGCTGTTGGCCGTCGTTCCCGGCTGCTCCAAGAAGGACAAGAACGTTCTCGCGCCGGCGGTGCAGACGCCCTCCAGCGCAACCATCAACGGCTACCAGACCACTCCCACCCCCGGCATGGTCAACTTCGACGTCAGCGCCGTGACGCAGAACGGTGCGCTGTTGACCTCGGGCGCCATCACCGAACCCGCGTTCACCGGGCTCGCGATCGGCACCTCGCCGCGTCGTCTGGCCCGCATGCGCCTGAGCGCGGTCGTCACCGGCATCGCCGCGGTCTGCGGTCCGATCAGCAGCCGTGGGACGGTCGTCGCAGCCATCTGCCTCGACGCGACGGGATCCATGTCCAGCTCGGATCCCGACACGCTGCGCAGCAGGGCCGCGAAGGCGTTCATTGCGCGCATGAGTTCGGGAGACGTCGCGGAGGTGTCCTCGTTCGACACGGGCACGCCGGCCTCGCCGGGCCTCCTCGCCATCCACACCTACGGCGGTGGTTTCGGCTCGGATCACGCCAGGCTCTTCGCCAGCGTGGACAGCGCCAGCTTTGCGGGCGGATCGACGCCGTTGTGGGACGCCGCATACGACTGCGCCCACGTGGACTCGGCGCAGGGTGGCGCCAACCTGCTCGCGCTCCTGCTCACCGATGGCGGAGACGGCTCCAGCGCCAAGACCGTGGTGCAGGCGGAGAACTACGCCCGCCAGAAGAACGTGCGCGTGTACATGGTCGGGCTGGATGTGAACGGTGCGTTTGACGACTCGACCGAGGCCCACATGAAGTGGCTGGC
>CAIXRL010000222.1 GCA_903921835.1 Candidatus Eiseniibacteriota bacterium
CCCGGCACGATTTCATTCTCCTGGGGCTTCGCGGGCAGGCAAAAACCCGCATCCTTCGCGGACTCATAGCGTTCCTGGACGAGCAGCTGCCCGTGATCGCGGGCACGGAGACCAACGACGATCCATTCGCGCCCGTGAGCAGGAAGGGCAGGGAGGCCATCGCGTCCCTGGGGGACGGGACGCCTGTTGAATGGCTCTCCCGGGACGCGAGGTACAGGGAAAAGCTCGCCACGCCTGACGTGACAATTGCCGACCTGATCGGCGATATCGACCCCATCAAGGCTGCAACGCGCAAACTGGCGTTTGCGGACGAAGAAGTCATACATTTCGGGATCATACCGCGCACCAACAGGGGCATTTTTGCCATCAATGAGCTTCCCGACCTCCCTCCCCGCATCCAGGTCGGGCTGCTGAATATAATGGAAGAAAAGGACATCCAGATCCGGGGATTCCCCATCCGCATGCAGCTGGACATCCTCATGGTCTATTCCGCCAACCCGGAGGACTACACCAACCGCGGCAACATCATCACGCCGCTGCGCGACCGCATCAATTCGCAGATCGTCACGCACTACCCGCTCACGCGCGACCAGGGGATCGCGATCACGCGGCAGGAGGCGTGGACCGAGCGCGGCGCCGGCATCGAGGTCGTGGTGCCGCCGTTCATGCGCGAGCTGGTCGAGGAAGTGGCCATCCAGGCGCGCAAGAGCGAGTACGTGGACCAGAACTCCGGCGTCTCCGCGAGGTTGCCGATCGCGCTGCTCGAGAACCTGGTCAGCAACGCCGAGCGCCGTGGTCTCGCGACCGGTGAGACGCGCATCGTCACGCGCGTGTGCGACCTGCAGCACGCCGTGAGCGCGGTGAGCGGCAAGGTCGAGCTGGTGCTCGAGGGCGAGCAGGAGGGTGCGCTCAACGTCGCCCGCGCGCTGCTCGGGCGCGGGGTGAAGGCCGTCTTTCAGCAGCGTTTTCCGGACGCGTTCAAGCCGCGCCGCACGCGCGGGCGCGCCGCCGCGCCGGAGGAGGAGGGCGAGGCGCAGGCCGCGTCGGAGTATCGCCCCGTGCTCGAGTGGTTCTCCAGCGGCGGAAACACGGTCCGCATCGGCGACGACATGCCGGGCAAGGACTACGCGCTGACGCTGTCGCAGGTGAAGGGGCTGGGCGCGCTCGCGGCGCGCTACCTGGAGCCGCGCGACGCCGACGAACACGCCGTGGCCATGGAGCTGGCGCTCGAGGGGCTGCACCAGAACTCGATGCTCTCGCGCGAGCGCACCGACGGCGCGGCGACCGAGTACAAGGACATGCTGAAGAGCATGCTGAGCGGGCTCGGCGGGGATTGACGGACGTGAGCGAGACGCAGGCGCGCGCGAAGCAGATCGTGCTCGACGGCTACGCGAAGGCGTCGCACGCCTACCGTGGCGACGCGTTCGAGCTCGAGGGCTCGGGCTACGCGCACTGGCTGCGGCGCTTCGCGGCGCTCGTGCCGGCCGGCGCGGCCGTGCTCGACCTGGGCTGCGGCAACGGCCTGCCCGTGGCGCGCGAACTGGCGGGGCGTTACGACGTCACCGGCGTCGACCTGTCCCCGGTGCAGGTCGGGCGGGCCCGTGCGCTCGTGCCGCTCGCGCGCTTCGTGTGCGCCGACATGACCGAGGTCGAGTTCCCGCCCGCGTCGTTTGCGGGCGTGGCCGCGTTCTACTCGCTCATCAACGTGCCGGTCGCCGGGCACGCGGCGCTGCTCGAGCGCATCGCCGCGTGGCTTTCGCCCGGAGGTCACGTGCTCGCCACCGTGGGCCGCGACGCCTGGACCGGCGTCGAGGAGAACTGGCGCGGCGTGCCCGGCGCGCGCATGTACTACAGCCAGGCGAGCGTGCACCAGTACCGCGAGTGGTTCGCCGCCGCAGGGCTCGAGATCGTCGAGGAAGGCCGCGAGCCGCGCGAAGGCAATCCCGGCTACGCGGTGCTGCTCGCGCGCCGGAACGGCTAGGAGGGCGCATGCAGTTCGACTACACGCGCTGGAAGGGGCCCAGGCCCGGCGACCTCGAGCAGATGCGCCAGCTCATGGACATCTATCGCAACCTGCTCCTGCAGACGGGCGGCGACGTGGACGAGGCGCTCAAGTGGATGGAGCACTTCGGCAAGGAGTACGGCTTCCTCGACGACAAGTTCGGGATCGAGGACTTCATGCGCCTGCTCGAGGAGAGCGGCGAGGCCCAGCGTGCGGGCGAGGGCTTCGAGATGACGCCCCGGGGCGAGAGGCGCGTGCGGCAGGACTCGCTCAACGAGATCTTCAGCTCGCTCGCAGCCGGCGGAGCGGGCGATCACCGCACGCCCGTCGCGGGCAGCGGGGGCGAGCGGCTCAGCGAGACGCGGGCGTGGCAGTTCGGCGACGACCTCGCGAACCTGGATCCGCTCGGGTCCGTGAGCAACGCGGTCAAGCGCCAGGGCATCGACGAACTCACGCTGAACGAGGACGACCTCGAGGTCTACGAACAGGAACACGCCTCCGCCTGCGCCACCGTGCTCATGGTGGACGTGAGCCACTCGATGATCCTGTACGGCGAGGACCGCATCACGCCGGCCAAGAAGATCGCGCTCGCGCTGACGCAGCTCATCCAGACGCGCTACCCCAAGGACACGCTGGACGTCGTGCTGTTCGGC
>CAIXRL010000223.1 GCA_903921835.1 Candidatus Eiseniibacteriota bacterium
AGAAGGTCCCAAGGGTTGGGCTGTTCGCCCATTAAAGCGGTACGTGAGCTGGGTTCAGAACGTCGTGAGACAGTTCGGTCCCTATCCATCGTGGGCGTAGGATCCTTGCGAGGAGTTGCTCCTAGTACGAGAGGACCGGAGCGAACGAACCTCTAGTGTACCGGCTATCCCGCCAGGGGTACTGCCGGGTAGCTACGTTCGGAAGTGATAAGCGCTGAAAGCCTCTAAGCGCGAAACACACCTCAAGAATAGGGATCCCGTGGCGAATGCCACCTGAAGGCTCGTTGGAGACTACGACGTCGATAGGCGGGAGGTGTAAGGTCCGTGAGGACTTCAGCCGACCCGTACTAATCAGCCGAGAGGCTTGACCGGTTTTTCTTAGGCGCTTCACCTGTGTGTACCAGCGTCTCATTTCGATTGTTGCCTGCATTGGGGTGGCGATGGCGGAGGGGAAACACCTCTTCCCATTCCGAACAGAGAAGTTAAGCCCTCCAGCGCCGATGGTACTGCCCGGGAGACTGGGTGGGAGAGTAGGTCGCCGCCCCTTATTTTCAAGGCCCCGCCGTTTCCGGCGGGGCCTTTTTTTGTGTGTGTGGCCGTGCAGCCCGACAGGGCCTGCGTACCGGGTCGTTCACTTTTCGCTGTCTCCCGGTCTTTGCGGGTCTGGGTTGCATCGCATAAGCGCAATGACTGAAAGCGATTGGCGGGGACATTGCGTGTAGTCGACGGGGGCATGCGGGATGCATTGATTGGGCGTCCGCCGGGATCAAGGGGCCACGGCGCCCTGCCCTGAGTGTCCTGGCAGTCGAGGAGGTGTCGACCGTGCGCACGTGCGACGTACTGATGGCGGGCATGCTGGCGCTCGTCGCGTTGATTCCAGGGCTGGCCGGGGCCGATGAGGTCGGCCGCATGCACGCCCGGGATGCCCTCGACAGAACGGATCGCCGGATTGAGCTGGCCGACGGCTTCGTCCGTGAGAGTCCGAGCCCACCCGCCCAGGCGGAACTCTCCGCCGCGCATCAGGGGCAGGCGCGGGCTCGCTCCGCCTTCACCGCCACCCAGTACCCCATCGCGGTGAACTCGAGCCTCGCCGCGCGCGAGCACGCGGACCGCGCCGTTGCGATCGTGCGCAACCTGCCGGATCCGGACCGCGTGCAGACGCAGGTCGTGCGCACCCGGGACGTGCTCGAGCGCGCCCGCGATCGGGTTGATGCGTGCGACAACGCCCGTGCCCGCGGGATGCTGCGCGTGGCGCTGACGATGCAGGATCACGCCGAGGGCGCGATGAGCGAGAGCCGCTACCTGGCCGCGCTGCAGCTCACGATGAGCGCGCGCGAGCGGGTGATCAAGGCGATGCGCCTGTGCAACCTCGACGAGTCGCCCTCGGACGGCGCGGCCAGGGCGCTGCAGCGCACTGACGAGGTGCTGGCCGCGGCGCTGGAGTCGCTCGACGCCGGTTCGCCGTTTGTGGCGCGCGACCAGCTCGGACGTGCGCAGTCGATCCAGGCGCAGGCGCAGGAGGAGGCCCGACTCGAGCGCTACGAATCGGCGCTGCGGTTGACCCAGGGCGCCCGCTCGCTGGCGCAGCGGGCGATTCGCCCGGGCGGGGCGCGGCGCGGTTCCCCGGGACGCTGACGGGCAGGGAGCGGACCTGCCCTCTGCGAACCTCCTGGACCGCGGCCGCGGCACCACTCGTGGCGAGGCGCTCGCACGCCTCGCGATGCGGGGCTTGCCCGCGATCGCCTGCACGCTCGCCTTCCTGTTCGCCGTAGCGCGCGTTCACTCCGCGGACAGCCTCGCGGTCCACGCCGAACTCGGCGTGACGGGTGATGCGTCCAACGAGCTTTTCCACGAGTAGGCCTACACGGGCACCACGCTTCTCGTCCGTTGCCTGCTCGGCATGGCCGAGAGCCGCGTCGCGGGTGTCGCTGCGGTGGAGCTCGGCGGGCGCCCGGGAGGGCTCGAGTACTCGCTGCGCCCCGGGATTGCGGTCGGCACCGAGGTCACGCGCGCCGCGTCCACGCTGTTCCTGCGCCTTCGCCGGGCCGACGGCTGGCTGTTCTCGCTCGAGCCGCGGGCGGAGTACCTGCGGGACGTCGGGTTCGACATGTTGCGCCGCCAGACGTTGTTCGCAGCCACGGCGAGGGCCCGGCGTTCCCTGGGGGTGGCGAGGGAGGACGTGCTCGACCTGCGGGTGGGCGGCGAGCTGCTCGACACGCCGGGCTCCGCCGAGCCATTCCTGCTCGCGCACCGTGTTGCCAGCGCCGGCGTTGGCTGGGATCACGAGCCGCTGCTCGGCACCAGCTGGAGTGCGCGCTACGGCGCGGCTGTGCGAAACTCTCCGGACTCCAGCGTGCGCGACCACCTCGAGCATCAGCTCGTAGGCACCCTGCGGCAGGAGTTCGGCGGCGGGCACTCGCTCGAGCTGGACGCGGAGCTGGCACGCCGGGGCACGTTGCGGGACGTGCCGGGCACGCGCGACCGGTTCGCCGAGCTGGGCGCCGACCTGCGGGGCACCGCACGTCTGGGCGGCCCGTATTCGCTCCTGGGTCCCGCCGGGACCGAGCTGCACCGCTACGACCAGCCCGACAGCGTCCTCGACTTCGACTACCACGTCGAGCGCGTCCGCATCGAGCTCCGCCGCGAAACCGGCCGCGGGCCTGACCGCCGCGCCGGGGCCGCGCGCGGAGTTCCTTGCCGCCCCGTGGACGCCCTGCGAGCCCTACGGCGAGCCCGCGTGCTGGTGGCTGTTCGAGCCCGTCGCCGGCCGGCGCACCTGCTTGAACTCGGAATCCGGCGGCACGACCGACCCGGCGGCGCTGCATTCGTCCTACACTTTCGTCGAGCTGCAGCTGCTCGCCGACCAGGAACTGCCCGCGAAGCTGCGTCTGCGCGTGACGCTCGGGGGCCGGCTGGAGCGCCACGACGACCCGTCACAGGATTCGCGGGGCTTTTACTTCTCCGTGGACCTCCGTAGAGTGTTCTGAATCCCAACCCGCCACGGAGGGTTCCCATGTCGTCCCGCCCACGTCTCCTGCTGCTCGTCGTCCTGCTCGTGCTGATCGGCGCCGCGGGGCTCGCCCTCACGCTGCGCCTGCATCGCACGCCGCGTCCCTCGTCGAGCCGGGTCGCGCTCATCTGGGACGTGCCGAGCGAACTCGATGACGCGCCGCCCTCGGCCTCGGCGTTTTCGCTCGCGGCGTTCCGCCACGTGCGTCCCAGCCTGTGGGAGGTCGCCTCGGGGATTCGCAGGGCCGCCGGCGACAACAGCGTGCGCGCGCTGGTGCTGCACGTCGGGGAGGTGCAGTGGGGCTGGGCGCGCATGGCGGAGGTGCGCGAGGCGTTGGCGGCGTTCCGCGCCGCGGGCAAGCCGGTCTACGTCAGCCTGCAGGGCGGTGAGGATCAGTCCTACCTGCTCGCCGCGAGCGGTACGCGCGTGGCGATGCCGCCGACCACGTCCGTGTTCCTCGACGGGCTGACCGCGTCGGCGATGTTCCTCAAGGGCACGTACGACAAGCTGGGCATCAAGCCCAACTTCCAGCACGTGGGCCAGTTCAAGTCGGCGGTCGAGCAGTATACGCGGACCACCCTGTCCGCCCCCGCCCGGGCGGCGATGGAGGCGCTTCTCGACGACGAGTACGCGCTGCTCGCGGATACGCTCGCCGCCGCGCGCCACATGACGCCCGAGCGCATGCGTGCGGTGATCGACGACGGTCCCTTTACCGCGCGCGCCGCCGTGGGTGCAGGTCTCGTGGACACGCTGCTCGACCAGTCCGACCTGGATTCGCTCGCCGTGGCCGCTGTCCGGGAGCGCCTCGGCACGCTCGCGCTGGAGCGCTACCTCGACGACGCGCGCGAAGACGACGGTGGCGCGCAGATCGCCCTCGTCCCTGCGGCGGGCACGATCGTGTCCGGGCGCAGCCGCGACAACGGCTGGTCGGGCGCCGATCTCGGCTCGGAGACGCTCGTCAACACCCTGCGGGAAGCCTGCGAGCGGCGTTCGGTCAAGGCGATCGTGCTGTGGGTGGACAGTCCGGGTGGCTCCGGCGACGCCTCGGACGACGTCTGGCAGGAGATCCGCCGTGTCCGCAAGGTGAAGCCGGTGGTGGTGAGCATGTCCAACCTCGCGGCCTCGGGCGGCTACTACATCGCCTGCGGCGCGGACGCCATCGTGGCCGAGCCCGGCACGATCACCGGCTCGATCGGGGTCTTCGGAGGCAAGCTCAACGTGCTCGGGCTTTACCAGAAGCTGGGGCTCAACGTCGAGACCGTCTCGCGTGGCAGGCACGCCGGGATGATGTCGCCGTTCCGCGACTTCACGCCCGAGGAGTCGGCGCGATTCCAGGCGCAGCTGGACGAGTTCTACCGGATCTTCGTCGGACGCGTGGCGCAGGGGCGCGCGCTTTCGGCGGCGGCGGTGGACTCGATCGGGCAGGGGCGCGTCTGGTCGGGGGCCGCCGCGAAGCGGCTCGGACTGGTGGACTCGCTGGGCGGTGTGCAGACCGCCATCGGGATCGCCCGCAAGCGCGCGCATCTGTCCGCGGACGACGACGTGCGGGTCGTGCTCTATCCGCATCCGCACCGGCCGTTCTTCCAGCGCTTCATCGAGGACGCGCTCGATCAGAACCAGGACGAGACGCGCCTGGCGACGCTGCCGCCCGTTCTGGCTGCGTGGCTGCGTGCTGCGCGCTTCCCGGTCGGGCAGGCGCTGGCGATGATGCCCTGCGAGATCACCATTCGCTGAACGCCGCGCGGCTGCGGAAACGCGAAAGGGCGCGCCCCGCGCTGCGGGACGCGCCCTCGAACGTCGATGCGCTACTTGCGGCCGGAGAGCACGTGGATGTAGGCGATCAGGTTCTCGATGTCCGCCGGCTTCAGCGGCGGGCTGGCTTTGCTCCACGCGACCATGCCCGAGGGCAGCTTGCCGTTCGTGATGCAGTCGCGCATGTAGGCGTCGGCGTTCTTGCGCTTCGGGTCCGCCCACGTCTTTGGGTCCTTCCAGTTCGGCGTCGGGTTGCCCGTCAGCTTCACCCCGCCGGTGCCGTCGAGCTTGTGGCAGGCGAAACACTTGACGGTGAATATGGCCTTGCCCGCGGCGGCATTGCCCTTGGCCCGGGCGGGTGCTGGCGGAGCGGCGTAGGCCATCGCGGCTCCCAGCACCGCGAGCGTGATCATCGTGGCGCCCGCGGCACGCACGTTCATCGTGAAGGACATTGAGTTCCTGCTCCTTTTTGAGTTGGCGGATTCGCGTCCGCGAAGCCATCGTGGCTACGGTACGAGCGGATACTGCTGACGGGCACCGGTTCCGTCAATGATGCGAGTCCTGTGGGCCCGCCAGTGCGGACCCTTGACGAGCCCGCGGCCCGCGGCCGCGATCCGCGCGTCATCCGCCGCGAAGCTCGACCAGCCGCCGTCCTGATCGTGTCCACGACACGGTTCCGGAGCGGTCGGCCGGGCTTCCTGTGGCCGCCATGCATCCCGCACT
>CAIXRL010000224.1 GCA_903921835.1 Candidatus Eiseniibacteriota bacterium
CTAGCCCGGAGTATTCATGAGCCCGCGGACTACTAGCGCGATCTGCACGTCATCCGCTGCGAAGCTCGACCGGCCGCTGTCCTCATCGTGTTGACAACACGGTTCCGGCGCGGCCGGCCGATCTTCTTGCGGCTGACGCACATCTCGCGCTCTCGGCTCGCGGTTCATGAATACACCGGGCTAGGGGGTTGATCGCAAGGGCAGTCCGAGCGCCCGACACGCGCGCCATGCAGAGACGCTGACGGGGTCCCGCCAAGCTGCACGCGCGTTTGCAGGCCGCGAGAATGTGTGGGGCCGAGGTGAGGCTGTGCGAGCACCCGGATCTCGTGCTCGCGATCCAGGACGAGGAGGCGGTTGTAACTCGCGAAATGGTAGCTATCGGAGTGGATTTCGACCGATTCCGTGTGCCTGCGCCGGGCCTTCCGCCGGGGCTTCTGCTGACGGCTGCGTTCCCCCTGGCGGCCGAACGAGGAGGGGGCATGGCAGTTCCTCGCCGCGGGTTGGCCGCGAGTGCCGCTGTGGCCGAGCCGGTCGGGTACGTAGACGACATCGCCGTGGAGTTCGCCACGGCCGCGGTTGTCGTCGTACCGCTCTGGGCGGGAGCGGGCATGCGGGTCAAGCTCGTGGAAGCGATGGCGGCACGCGTGCCCGTCGTGTCCACGACTCTTGCCGCCGAGGGCCTTGGGTCTGTGAGCGGTCGCCACGGCATGTTGGCCGAAACGCCCGAAGCGCTCGCCGACGCCGCGAGCGCACTGATTGTGGATCGGGATCGTGCTCGTTCATCTGCCCGCACAGCCTACTCCCACGCCAGCGAGCGCTGGTCGATTGACGCTGTGACCGAGCGGACCCAGGCCCTGTGCGAAGAAGCCGTGCGCCGTCGCGGGACTCGTGCGAACATGCACGACCTACCATGAAAGTCCTCTACCTGTCCTCCCGCTTCCCCTGGCCGCCCCACCGCGGCGATCGCCAGGCCAGCTATCAGCTACTTCGCTCGCTCTCCCGCCGGCACGATGTCGTGTTGGCTTCGTTCGTGGACGGCCACGAGCAGATGCTGGGCTCCGAGGACGTGAAGGGACTCTGCAGTCGCGTCGAGACCGTTCACCTCTCCCGAACGCGCTCGTGGATGCAGGCGATTGCTGGCCTGCTCAGTCCGGAACCCTCCCAGGTGAGCTACTACCACTCGGCCGCGATGTACGCGCTCGTGCGCCACCTTGTCGACGAGGAAAGGCCAGATGCGATCGTCGTCCATTTGTTCCGGATGGCGCCATTCGTCGAGGGGATTGCGCATCCCTGCAAGGTTCTGTTCCTGTGTGATGCTCTGGCCCTTGCACTGAAACGCTCGCTGCCCTACCAGCCATGGTTTCGCCGCCCCGGTGTGCGCTGGGAATGCAGGCGGGTTCGCCGCTATGAGCCCGATTGCGCCCGCGGCTTCCGGGAGAACTGGGTGGTTTCGGACGTCGATGCCCAGGATCTGGAGGCCCGCGGCTGCCCGCGCGTCGCAGTGCTGCCACTTGGTGTCGACGAGCGACTGCTCTCCCTTCCCCTTGAGCCGCGCCGGGTGCCGCGCGTCGCATTCCTTGGGAATCTGAGCGTGCCGCACAACGTGGATGCTGCGAACTGGCTCGCACGCGAGATCTGGCCGCTCGTTCGCGCGGCGCTGCCCGCAGCAGAGCTCGAGATTGTGGGTGCCGACCCCCTGCCGCAGGTGCTCGCGTTGGCCGACCTGCCCGGTGTTTCGGTCACGGGCGCGCTGCCATCGCTCCTGCCGGTGTGGGAGCGTTCCGCTTTGCTGCTGGCGCCGCTTCGCTTCTCTTCTGGAGTTCAGTACAAGCTTCTCGAACCCATGGCCGCGGGCGTGCCGGTGGTGACCACCCTGCAGGCCGCCGAGGCGATCGGCGCGCGAGATGGCGTCGAACTGCGCACGGGTACCGATGCCGCGTCACTCGCCGCGGCAGCCATTGACGTGCTCGGTGCGGGGGAGCGCCTGATGCCCATGCTCGGGGCAGCCCGGGAGTTGGTCCGGCGACGCTTCTCCTGGGAGACGCTCGTGGACCGACTGGAGCGACTGGCCGCGGGCGGGGATTCACACTGACTCTGCTGCCCGTGTTCGTGGCCCGCTGGCCGGAACCTGGTTTGGAGTTTGCCCCACGACCGGAGTTGCTGAATGCAAGAGGAGATCGAGCCGCCGCTCGGGGCTTGGGCTTGGACAGGGGCACCTCGCTGTGCGTATGCCGCCAAGCGTGCATTGACGGGGTCCCCGGCGCGTCTTCACGGAAAACCCGCCTGCATCCGGCAGTCGTACCCCTTTACACCTTGACGCCTGAGCACTTGACGCCTGAGCAGTTGACGCCCCGCCCCCCCGGCCGCTAGTCTCCCCCACTCATTGACAAGTTCAGGCTGAGATGGCGACCCGAGACCCCCCGCCGGCGCCACCGGCTTCTTGGCGCGCGCATAGTATTTCAAAGGAGCGCTCATGAAAGTCCTGGTCACAGGAGGTGCCGGCTTCATCGGGTCGCATCTCGCTGAAGAGTTGCTTCAGCGGGGGCACGAAGTGCGGGTTCTGGATGACCTGTCCACCGGGCGGGTCGAGAACCTGCGGACTTTCGATCGCAACCCGAGTTTCCGCTTCCTCGAGGGCAGCGTCATGGACGGATCGCTGGTTCACGGGCTCGTGGCCCAGTGCGACCGCGTCTACCACCTCGCTGCGGCTGTGGGCGTGAAGTACGTGCTCGAGAACCCGTTGCGCTCCCTGCTGACCAACATCCGTGGCACCGAGGTGGTGCTCGAGGCCTGCGCGGAGCACCGCTGCAAGGTCATGATCGCCTCCAGCAGCGAGGTCTACGGCAAGGGCGTCTCGGTGCCGTTCTCCGAGGACGATGACCGGCTCATGGGCCCGACGCACAAGCTGCGCTGGTCGTATGCCTCCGGCAAGGCCGTGGACGAGTGCCTCGCCCAGGCCTACTACCAGCAGCACCAGCTGCCCGTGATCACCGTGCGTTGCTTCAACACCTGCGGGCCGCGCCAGTCGAGCGCGTACGGCATGGTGATCCCCAGCATGGTGTTGCGCTCGCTGCAGGGCCGGCCGATCCAGGTGTTCGGCGACGGCCAGCAGTCGCGCTGTTTCTCGGCGGTGCAGGATGTCGTCCGCGGCATGCTGGGCCTGATGGACAACAAGGACGCCGTGGGCGATGTGTTCAACGTTGGCTCGGACGAAGAAGTCACCGTGCTCGACCTGGCGCACCGCATCAAGCGCCTGTGCCAGAGCGATTCGGCGATCGAGTTCGTGCCGTACGAGCAGGTCTACGGTAAGTTGTTCGAGGACATGCGCCGGCGCGTTCCCGACCTGCGCAAGATCCGCAGTTTCACCGGCTACCGGCCCTTGGTCTCGCTCGACCAGTTGCTCGAACTCACGGTTCGCGACACCTGCGAGCAGATGGACATTCCCTGCCCGGTCGCCGCCGCGACGGCCTGAAGCCCCTTCCCAAGGACGGGAGAACTTGCCTCTCGCTGTGTTCCTTGCTGCTGGGGTGCTGACGGCCGTACTCGTTCCGCTGGCGATGAGGGTCGCATGGGCGACCGGCTACCTCGACCATCCGCAGGCGCGCAAGCTGCACACCTCCGCCACGGCGCTTCTCGGCGGGCCCACGGTGTTCCTGTGCGCCCTCGCCACCTGGATCGTCGCGATGCGATCCGGACCGCACGCGCCGATGGACACGACCGCGTACGACCTGCTTTTCGGAGCGGCGGTGGCGATGGCGATCGGCCTGTGGGACGACCGCTTCGGCATGCAGCCAGGGGTCAAGATGCTCGGGCAGGCGGTCGCCGCATCGACGCTGCTCGCCGGCGGCGCGGTGCCGGACCTGGGGCTCCCGGGGGGCATCGAGGTTGCCGTCACGCTGGTCGCGTTCGTCGCGCTCATGAATGCGGTCAACTTTCTCGACAACATGAACGGCATGGTCCCGGGGCTCTCGGCCATCGCGCTCGCGGGTTTTGCGTGGGCCTCCGCGGCGCGCGGCGCCAACGGCATCGCCGCAGCGCAGCTGGCGCTGGCCGGCGCCTGCGCCGGCTTTCTGCCGTACAACTTCCCCAGGGCGCGCATCTTCCTGGGTGATGCCGGCAGCCTGATGCTGGGCTACTGCCTGGGCGCTTCGGCTCTGCTCGCCATGAAGGGTGCGCCGCCCGGGTGGGGGCAGGCCGGTCCCGTGCTGGTGCTCGCCTACCCGGCGCTCGATCTCGTCTTCGTGGTGATCACGCGTATCCGCGCGGGCCGGCCTGTGTACGAGGGCGGCAGGGACCACACCAACCACCGGCTCGCGACGCTGGTGGGCGACCCGGCGCGCACGGTGCCGCTGGTGTGGCTGGTCGGCGCGGCGCTGTGCGCGAGCGGCATCGCGGTGCTCCGGCTGGACCGCCCGCTGCCGACGCTGGCCTTCTGCCTGGGCTGGGCGGCGACGTTGCTGCTCGCCGGCCTGCGCCTGGCCGCCGTTCCGGTGGAGCGCAAGGCCATCTAGCGTCCTGTCCCAGGAGTAGCTTGACCGCAAAGGCGGCCGATGTGCCCGGCGGCGAGGCGCGACGACGAAGTCGTACCAATAGGAAACGTCGAGGAGGAGCAACGCAGCGGGCCGCGCACAGCGGGCGCCGACTGCCAAGCTACACCTGGGACAGGACACTAGCCCGGAGTATTCATGAGCCCGCCGCCTGCGAGCGCGATCTGCGCGTCATCCGCGGC
>CAIXRL010000225.1 GCA_903921835.1 Candidatus Eiseniibacteriota bacterium
GGCATCCAGGTGGGCAACGAGCCCTCGGGACGCACCGTGGTGGTGGGTGTGGGCCGCGGCGGGCGCCGCAGGTGGCGCGAGCGCTACGAGCGCGGCGAGGTCAGGGTGGGGCCCACGGGCGTCCACGTCCGCGCCGAAGGACCTGGCGGCGTTCGCGACGTGCACGTGGACGAGCGTGGCGTGCATACGTCGGATCGTCCCGCCGACTCGCCGCCACCGCCGACCGAGCCGCGCTGACCCATGCACCCGTTCTTCGCGCAGCGCCAGCGCCTCGCGCTCTACCTGCTGGCCTGGCTCCTCGCCGGCGCCGGCCTGGCGGAGGCGCTGCGCCGCGCGCTGCCCCAGCCCACGCCGTTCGCCTACGCGCTGGTCGTGCCCGTGTCGCTGATGCTGGGGTTCGCGGTGCTCTCGGCCTGGTGGGTCTGCCGCGCAAATCCGCTGGCCGAGGGCCGGTTCGGCAAGGCCGCGCTCACCCAGCTGGGCGCCGCGCTGCAGGTGGGCGCACTCTGGACCGCCGCGACGGCTGCGTGGGGCGTCGCGCTCACGCGCCTCGCGCCTCAGCCCGGCGCGCTCGCCGCGGTGCGCGCGGAGTGGCCGCTGTTCTTCGCGATCGGCGTGCCCGCCTACCTGCTGTCGGCGATCGTGCACTACCTCGCAATCGCGTTCGAGGCGTCGCACGACGCGGAGCGCCGCGTGCTCGAGTCCGAGGTGACGGCGCGCGAAGCGGAGCTGCGGGCGCTGCGCGCACAGCTCAATCCGCATTTCCTCTTCAACAGCCTCAACTCCATCAACGCGCTGGTGGGCAGCGATCCCGAGGGTGCGCGGCGGATGTGCGAGCGGCTCGGCGAGTTCCTGCGTCGCACGCTCGCGCTGGGGGCGCGCGACGACGTCGCACTGTCCGAGGAACTCGAGCTCGTGGAGGACTACCTCGCGATCGAGCAGGTGCGCTTTGGTGCGCGGCTCGGCATCGAGCGCGACTTTGCGCCGGACGCAGTCTCGTGCCGCGTGCCGCCGTTGTTGCTGCAGCCGCTGGTGGAGAACGCGGTCAAACACGGGGTCGCGGGGCGCATCGAGGGCGGCGTGATCCGGCTGGTCGCCCGGCGCCACGGTGACGCGCTCGTGCTCGAGGTGCACAATCCCGTGGACGAGGACGCTCCCGCGCGCCCGGGCGCAGGTCTGGGGCTCGAGAACGTCCGCCGCCGGCTGGCGGTGTTCGGCGCGCGTGCCGCGCGCCTGGACGCCTTGCGCGGCGAGGCTGGTTTCCACGTGACGCTGGTGCTGCCCGCGACGGCGGGCCGCGGGGAGGATTCATGATCGCGACGCCGACGCTGCGCGCGCTGGTTGTGGACGACGAAGCGCCCGCGAGGTCCCTGCTGCGCGAGTACCTGTCCGCGCACGCGGACGTCGATGTGGTCGCCGAGTGTGCGAACGGGTTCGAGGCCGTGAAGGCCGCGGCCGAACTCGCGCCCGACCTGGTGTTCCTCGACGTGCAGATGCCGGAAGTGGACGGCTTCGAGGTGGTTGCCCAGATCAAGCTGCCGCGGATGCCGGTGATCGTCTTTGTGACGGGGCGCGATGATCTGGCATTGAAAGCTTTCGAGGCGCACGCC
>CAIXRL010000226.1 GCA_903921835.1 Candidatus Eiseniibacteriota bacterium
GTTCCGCGAGGACGTGCGCGTCGAGGATCGCTCCGGCACGCTTGCCGTGCATCTGGTGCGCGGGGCGGCGGACACGGGCACGAGCTTTGGCGAGGATGGCGTTCCGCGGTTCGCGCACGAGAGCGCCGGGCTGGCGCTCGCGATCGGCGAACCGTCCGCGCCCGCCGCGGGCATCGGCGAGCACGAGCGCATCGCGCTCGGACGCGCGCGCCACGGCACCGAAATCACCGACGCGTTCACGCCGTACGAGGTGAACCTTGCGGCGCACGTGCACCTGGCCAAGGGCTGCTACACCGGCCAGGAGTCGCTCATGCGGCTCTTCACGCACGACAGCGTACGCCGCCGGCTCGTGCGCGCCGGCGGAACCGGCGCGGCGCCGGCGCCGCAGGACGTGCTCGCAAACGGCGAGAGCGCGGGCGTGATCACCAGCGCGACCGCCGCACCCGGCGGCTGGCTTGCGCTCGCGGTGGTGCGGATGGACGCGCTCGCGCGCGGCGACGCGTTCACGCTCGCCGACGGGCGCGAGCTGCGCGAACTGCACGCGTTCGAGGTCGCGCGCCCGCTTGGCCGGGGTTGAGCGGGAGCGCGGTGGTGACCGCTGCGCGGAACCGCTCGCGCGGCGCGGCTGAACACGAGCGCGACGGCGACCGCCACGCGGCACCCCCCGTCCGGCGCGGGGAGATCGCCGCCGCTGGGTGCGCCCGCCCACACTGTGACGGCTTCGCCCCACCGCGGCCGCATGCGGACGCGCGGCTCGCCTCGATTTCAGGCGAGGCAAGTCGCGCAAACCAATGCCCTTCAACATCCTATCTCCGACGCAATCGAGCAGAGCCCGATTGGCACCGGGATTGCAAATCCTCTTCCACGGCAAACATCCGGCCTCTCTTCCAGCGTCGGCGTGTTGCCAGGCAAGGCGAGGTTCGCGGCGCGGTCACGCCCCCCCGGCGTGGCCGTCGCTGTTTCCGGCGGAACGCGGGCGAGCCCGGATCATTCGTGAGCCGCGGTCTGCAAGCGTGACCTGCCCGTCCTCCGCCGCGGTGATCGGCCGTCGATTTCGTCATCGCGTCCCGGACGGGGCGCCGTCGAGCCCGCTCGACCCTGGGCGTCCACCGCAGGCGGAGCCGGCTGCGCACATCCAGCGCCCCCGGCTCGCGGTTCCGGAATGATCCGGACTCGCACGTGCGGCGCGCTCACGCGGCGGCTTCGCCCCCGCGTCCCTGTGCGGCATCGTCCACCACGAGCGCGCTGGTCGAGAGCACGAGCCCCGCGACGCCGGCAGCGTTCTGCAGCGCGCAGCGCACGACCTTCGCGGCATCGAGCACGCCGTCCACCTCGAGATCGCTGACGCGGCGCGAGCGCGCATTGAAGCCGGACGCCCCGCCCGCCTCGACGAGCCGCGCGACCATCGCGCCCCCGTCCTCGCCCGCGTTGATCGCGATCTGGCGCGCCGGCTCCGCGAGCGCGGCCAGCACGGCGTCGCGTCCCGCGGCCTCGCCGGGCGCCAGGTCGAGCCCCGTCGCGGCCGGCGCCGCGCGCAGCAGCGCCACGCCCCCGCCGGGCACGACGCCCTCCTCCAGCGCCGCGCGTGTCGCGCCCAGCGCGTCCTCGAGCTGACTGCGGCGCGCCTGGCGCTCGAACTCGTTGGCGCCGCCGACCCGGATCACCGTCACGCGGCCGGTGAGGCCGGCGAGGCGCCGACGCAGCGCGGCGCGCGAGCCATCGTGGCTCTCGCGTTCCAGCGCGTGGCGCAGCCCGGCGACGACGGCCGCGATCCCCTCGCGGCGCCCGCCGCCCTGCAGCACCGTCGTGTGCTCCGTGGTCGCGACGGCGTGCCGCGCGCGCCCGAACCACGCGGGCTCGAAGCGCTCCATGACGCGCCCGAGATCCGTGGCCACGACCGCGCCGCCGGTGAGCAGCGCGAGATCCTCGAGCCGCTCGCGGCGCCGCGCCGCGCCGCAGGTCAGCGCGACCGCGACCGGCGTCGCGCGGCCGCGCAGCCGGTTCACGACCAGCACCGCGAGCGCCCCGCCCGCCACGCGCTCGCACAACCACAGCACCGGCCGGCCCAGCCGGCTGGCGTGCTCGAGTGCCGGGATCACGTCCTCCGGCCGTTCCAGCGGGCCGTCCACCAGCGCGAGCAGCGGGTGCTCCAGCACCGCCTCCATCTGCCCGGCGTCGGTGATGAAGTACGGCGAGGCGATGCCGCCTTCGAACCGGACGCCCTCGACGGCGTCGAGCGTAACGTCGAGCCCGTGGCCCTCCTCCACGGTGACGATGCCGTCGCGACCGGCGCGCGCGAGCGCGTGCGCCACCCTCTCGCCCATGGCGCGCTCGCCGGCGGCGATCGTGGCGATGCGTTCGAGGTCCCGCGTGCCCTCCACGGGCCGGGCCTGCTCCGCCAGGCGCCGCACCACGGCGTCCACGGCGCGATCGATGCCGCGCCGGATCACGTGTGGATGATGGCCGCTGGCCACCGCCGCGAGCCCTTCGGCGATCATGCGGTGTGCGAGCACGGTCGCGGTCGACGTGCCGTCGCCCGCCGCCTGGCCGGTCGCGAACGCCGCCTCGCGCAGCATGCGCACGCCGACGTTCTCGAAGGCGTCCGCGAGCTCGATCTCCTGCGCCACGGCGATGCCGTCGCGCGTGATCGCGGGCACACCGCGCAGCCGGTCGAAGACCACGCAGCGTCCGCGCGGGCCGAGCGTGATCCGCACCGCGCTCGCCAGCTGGTCCACGCCGCGCCACAGCGCCTGGCGTGCTTCGTCGTCGAACCGGACGCGCTTCCCCATTCCCCGGAGCCTCCCGAGCGGGCGTCCCGGCTGGTCCCGGACCGTCACGAGCCGGCAGCCTGCGAGCGCGATCTGCGCGCCCTCCGCGGCCGCCACACGGCCCGCACTCCCGGCTCGCGGTCCGTGAACCGTCCGGGCCGGGGCGCCGCCCTCGCGGCCGTTATCGGCCCGCGGCGCCGCCCTCCGCACTGCACGCTGCGGAGCCGCGCGAATCGCGGCCCCGAAGCACCCGCGAGCCGCCGCTCAGGGCCGCCACTCGACCATGAAGATGTTGGTCTCAACCTGCACCCTGCCGCCGCGATTGGCGCAGAAGACCCGCCACCTGCCATCCGGCGAGAACATCGGGAAGGCGTCGAAGCCCTCGTCCGTCGTCACCTGCACCGGCTCGCCCCCGTCCACGCCGACCAGGTACAGGTCGAAGCTCCGGCTGCGCGGGCGCTCCCAGTTGGACGAGTAGATGATCCGTCGGTCGTCGGGCGTGAAGAACGGCGCGAACGACGCTCCGGGCTTGAACGTCACCTGCTTCTGGTGCGTGCCGTCGGCGTCGCCCACCCAGATGTCCATGGCCGTCGGGCGCACGAGGTCCTGCGCCAGCAGCGAGCGGAACGTGGCGACCTGCGCGGAGTCGTCGGTGCGGTGCGTCCGCCAGACGATGCGCCTGCCGTCGTGCGAGAAGTACGCGCCACCGTCGTAGCCCGGGCTGCTCGTGAGCCGCGTCAGGGCGCTGCCGTCCATGTGCATCTTGTACAGGTCCACGTCGCCATCGCGCTTGCTGGTGAAGACGAGCCACCTGCCGTCCGGCGACATCGTGCCCTCGGCGTCGTAGCCGTGGTGATTCGTCAGGCGCTGCAGGTCGCTGCCGTCCGGCTTGCAGGTGAAGATCTCGTAGCCGGGCGAGAGGGCCCACGTGTAGCCCTTGCTCATGTCGGGTGGCGGCGGGCAGGTGTCGGCGTCGAGGTGCGTGGACGCGAACAGCACGCGCCGGTCGTCGTCCCAGCCCGGACGATTCACGAGCCCGCCGCCTGCGAGTGCGACCTGCGCGTCATCCGCTGCGAAGCTCGACCGGCCGCTGTCCTCATCGTGTGGACAACACGGTTCCGGCGCGGCCGGCCGA
>CAIXRL010000227.1 GCA_903921835.1 Candidatus Eiseniibacteriota bacterium
CACGCCGGCGGCCAGTGTCCGCGCGTGGCGCCCCGCGATGTCGCACAGCTCGACGCGCACGCTGCCCGTCGCGGGCAGCGCCAGCTCGACATGCGCGCCGCCCCGAGCCGGGTTGGGCCACGGCGTGCCCAGGCGCAGCGTGGCGGGCACGGTCGCGGCGACGCCGGCGACCGAGGGCTCGATGCCGAAAGGCGCCGAGCTGCTGTCGCACGCGACCGGGACGCTGGCGTCGCGCACGCGCAGTCGCGCATCGAACGTTCCGGGACCGCTCACCGTCCACGTCCACGCGCCGCCGGCCACGCCGCTCGCGAGGCGGGTCCAGCGCCCGCCGCCGTCGCGCGAGAGCTCGACGTCCACGGCCACGACGCCGGGCGGCGTGCTCCAGCGCAGCACCACTTCGTCGCCCATCGTCACGCTCGATGCGCCCGGGTGCGCCAGGCGCGGCGTGCCCGGGGCGGACGAACGGCCGCGCAGCACGCGCAACGCGCCGGTGGGATCGAGCGCGAGCGCGTCGGCGACGCCGTCGCCGTCCGCGTCCAGCATCGCGGAGGCCGCCGCCGGTCCGCCGGTGGCGAAGCGCGCCGCGGGTGCGAAGCGCGCCGCGAGCGCCACGCCGGGGATGCCCCGCAGCAGCGAGAGCGTGCCGTCGGCGAGGGTCACGACGAGGTCCAGCGTGCCGTCGCGGTCGATGTCGGCCGGGGCGAGCGCGACGGGCGCTCCGCCCGTGACCAGCGCCGTCGGCGCGCCGAAGCCGCCGGCGCCGTCGCCCGCCGCGACGAGCAGACGGCCGCCCGCGCTGTCGACGGTCGTAACGTCGGTGCGGCCGTCGCCGTCGAGGTCGGCGAGCCGCAGCGCGCTCGCGGATCCGCCGCCGAAGGCGCGATTGCTCGCGAGGTGGAACGCGCCCGTGCCGTGTCCGCCGCTGCCGTTGCCGAGCAGCGTCGCGAGACCGCCCGCGTGCGCGACCACCAGGTCGAGCACGCCGTCGCCGTTCAGATCGGCGACCGCCAGCGCGGTCGGCGTCGAGGGCAGCGAGGCGTACCACGGATCCGCGAACACGAACGCGCCCGTGGAGTCGGCGCGCAGGCCGCGCCGCACGCTCACGCGGTTCGCGATGCCGTCGCCGGAGACGGTGACGACGTCGGGGATGCCGTTCTCATCCAGGTCCGCGACCGCGAGGTCGGCGGCGCCGTTCTCCAGCGCGAACGACTGCGCTTCGCCGAACGCGCCCCGGCCGTCGCCGCGGCGCACGGACAGGTTCGTCGTGTGCAGCGTCAGCAGGTCGGGCAGGCCGTCGCCGTCCAGGTCGGCGAGCCATACGCGGCGCACGCCGGCGTCGGCATCGCTCCAGGTCTCGTGAAAACCTCCCGCGCCGTCTCCGAGCAGCAGCGCCACGCTGTCCGCGCTGGCGACGACCGCGTCGGCGACGCCGTCGCCGTCCGCGTCGCCGGTCGCGAGGCGCGTGGCAGTGGGCGGCGCGGCGCTGGACGTGCCGCCCGCGAAGGGTTCGCGGATCGGGAACGTCGCGGTGACGTCGTTGCGCGTTCCGCACGCCGCGTCGCGCACGCGCAGCCGGGCGGCCGCGCAGGCGGGGCCGCTCGCGACCCAGCGGAACGAGCTGGCGGTGACGCCGTCGGCGAGCGTCGTCCAGTGCGCGCCGCCGTCGCGCGAGATCTCCAGGCGCGCCGCCGCGACGGACGCGCCGCGGCTCCAGGCGAGCACGCGCGTGAAGCCGGCGAGTGCCGCCGTCGTGTCGGCGAACGTGGCCGCCGAGAACGCGAGCGTTGCGGCCAGCTTGGGCGGGCATTGTGCGGCCAGGCAGTAGAGGCGGCCGTCGCTGCCGGCCACCACCACGTCGGGCTCGCCGTCGCCCGTGAAGTCGTCCACGACCAGCGCCGAGCCGACCGCCCCGATTGCGCTGCGCGCCGGCGCGCCGAAGCCGCTGCCGGAGCCGGCGAGCACCGCGATCGCGTTCTCGCCCTGGAGCGCGACCACGAGGTCGCTCTGGCCATCGCCGTCGAAATCCGCGGCGACGGGAGCGCACGGGCGCACGCCGGCAGCGACGTTGAGCGATACGGTCGCAGTGACCGAGTTCCCTCCGCTGGAAACCCTCCCGGTGAGCGGCGGAGGTGAGGACACGGTGACGAGGTCGCCGGTCGCGGGCAGGCAGGCGATCACGTCGGAGGCGCGATCGCCGTTTGCGTCGGCGAGCGCGAGATCCCCCGCGGTTCCCGGCAGCGTGTGCACGTCGCCGGGCTGGAACGCGCCGTCCCCGCGGCCGTCGGCGCCCGTTCCGTACCACACCTGCACGGTCGTTCCCGTGCCGAGCGCGAGATCGGCGATGCCGTCGCCGTCGATATCGGCGCTCGCAAGCGCGCCGGGCGAGCCCACCACGGACTCGATCCAGGGTGCGTCGGGCGTGGTGCTGCGCCATACGACTAGGCGCGACGCCGCGCCGTCGGACGCGAGCACCGCGAGGTCGGCGATGCCGTCGCCGTCGAAGTCGGCGGCCACGAGTCCCGTGCCGCCCGCGATCGCGCGCGTGGACTCGGCGCCGAAATGTCCGTGACCGTCACCCGCATGCACCGCGACCCCCGCCGGCGTCAGCCGGACCATGTCCGCGAGCCCGTCGCCCGTCACGTCCGCGATCGCGAGTCTGCGCGTCGAGTCCGCGGCCAGCGTCGCGAGCAGCGTGAAATGGCCGGTGCCGTCGCCGCGCAGCACGCTGGCGTGCGCCGCGTCGCAGGCGATCAGGTCGGGCACGCCATCGCCGTCGAGGTCCGCGCTCGCCAGTTGCGTCGCGGCGAGGCCTGCAACCGATGTGACCGGCGCGCCGAACAGGCCGCAGAGTATCAGGTCCGCTGCGCTGGCGTCCGCGCGGGCGGGAACGAGCGCATCGGCGACGCGCACGCGCAGGTGCGGATCGGGTACGCCCACGACGGGAATCGCGACGAGGTCGGCGGTGAGGCCGCGGGCGAGCGGCAGCCACGTGCCGCCGCCGTCGCGCGACAGGTCCACGTTCACGGACGCGACGCCGGCGCCGCGCGTCCAGCGCGCCTGCTGCAGCGTGCCGGGCCACCAGGTCTCGTTGCCGCGTGGCGCGAGCAACGTCACGTGCGCGCTGGCCGCGGGCGCGCAGGACCCGAGCAGCCGCGTCACGCTGCCGGCGCTGGTGTTCGCGCACGCCAGGTCGGGCGCATTGTCGCCATTCCAGTCGCCCGCGGCGAGACCGCCCGCGCCCGAGCCCGTGGCGAACGCGCCGAGCGAGGCGAGGCCCGAGCCCGTGCCGCGCAGCACGACGACGTCGTTGCCCACGGCGCACGCGGCGGCGACGTCGATCAGGCCGTCGCCGTCGAAGTCACCCGCGACGAGGTCACGCGGCGCGGTGGGCGTGGAGACGGCGCCCGCGGCGACGAACGCGCCGCCGCCCGTGCCGCGCAGCAGGGCCACGGACGTGCCGGCGCCGTTGCTGACGACCAGGTCCGTGACGCCGTCGCCGTTCCAGTCGAGCGCGACCACGCTCCACGGTGAACCGGTCACCGCGACGGTCGTGGCGGGCGCGAACGTTCCGGTGCCGACGCCGTTCGCGCCGTCCCCTCGCAGGAGCGAGACGCTCGCGCCGCCGTTGTTCGCCACGGCGAGGTCGGTGATGCCGTCGCCGTCGAGGTCCGCGGCCAGGAGGCGCGCGGGGTTCACTCCGACGGCGTACGCGACCGGCGCGCCGAAGCTGCCGTCACCGATGCCGTTGCTCCCGTTGCCGCGCAGGACGAGCACCGTGTTGGTGCTGCTGCTCGTCACCGCCAGGTCCATGATGCCGTCGCGATCAAAGTCCGCACACACGATCCCGCGCAGCGACGAGCCCGCGAGCGTCACGGCGCCGCCCGTGAAGGTGCCGTCGCCCGCGCCGAACCAGATCGCGACGCCGCTGCTCACGGCCACCGCGAGGTCGGGGATGCCGTCGCCGTTAAGATCGCACGCGACGACCGCGCGCCCGGCGGTGCCACCGTCGTAGGCGACCGGTGCCGCGAAGGCGCCGCTGCCCAGGCCACGCAGCACGGTGAGTGCCGGGCCGCTCAGGTTCGCGATCGCGAGATCCGCGATGCCGTCGTGATCGAAGTCGCCGCTCGTCACGGCCTGCGGACTGCTGCCGCAGGAGTACGACGCGCCAGCGCCGAAGCCGACGCACGCGGCGTGGGCGGGCGCCGTGGATGCTGCGAGTGCAGTGACGATCGCGATCGCGCGGGCGAGTTGCAGATTCCGGCCGTCGTGCATTGGGCTCCCCTCGAGGCGTTGGCGTGGTGTCGTGCGAGAAAGGGGGCGGTACATGGCGCGCTGCAGTGTTAATGCTAACCAACCCAACAGGGGCGCCGGCAAGCGCTAACTGCAATAGTCACAAGGGCATTGCGCCCAATTGCCGCGCCATTTCACCCGTTTTCACGCAGGCGCGGACATCGCGGGATTCGCGCCCGGGTCGGATGGCGAACGCGGCGTGCAGATCGCACTTGCCCGGACGATCCACGGGCCCGCGGGGCCGCGAGCGCGATCTGCACGTCAGCCGCTGCGAACCCAGGCCGGCTGCTGCCCTCATCGCGTGGACAACGCGGCTGCGGCGCGGCCGGCCGATCTTCCTGCTGCCGACGCGCACCTCGCACTCCCGGCTCGCGGTTCATGAATCGTCCGGGCTGAGTGACTTTCCACAATCCTGCCTCAGCGCCTGAATCGTGAAGGCGCAGCCGGGCGGGAACGAATGTCTCGCTTGACAGGCTTGCGCGGCGCCCCTGCCCGCGCCCGCGAGTCGCCCATGCGCCTGCGCTGAAGCGCACACCAGACGCCCGTGCGGCCGCGTTCGGTGTTCCCCTCGCACGCGTTGTCGCCGCAGCGCGTTTCGCGCCGCGACAGCGCACGCACGGGCGCCGCGAACACGCGTGATACATAGCGAGTGCGTCCCCGCGCGAATCCGCCCCCGCGGAGCACCGCCCATGCATCGCTACTCGCGGATGCACCTCACGCCCGAAGTCGCCATGCGCAACCTCGACGCGATCGACCTCGAGGAGAAATCCCGCATCGCCGAGGGGCTCGCGCTGATCG
>CAIXRL010000228.1 GCA_903921835.1 Candidatus Eiseniibacteriota bacterium
GATCGGCCGGCCGCGCCGGAATCGTGTTCTCCACACGATGAGGACAGCGGCCGGTCGAGCTTCGCAGCGGATGACGCGCAGATCGCGCTCGCAGGCGGCGGGCTCATGAATACTCCGGGCTAGGCGCATGCCCATGACCCGGCGGCGGCCGACGTTCATCGAACTGCTGGTCATACCTGCGGTGCTCATCGCCGGAACCGCGACGTGGCTGCTGCACGCCGGCGCGTGGGACATCGGCAATCGCTCGCCGATCCTCAGCTACGACACCGCGCAGTACGCCCTCGCGGCGCGCGAACTGGCCTGGCACGGCCGGCTCGCGACGCCCTACGCGCTCCCGATCGAACTGGAGCGTCACGCCGAACCACCGTGGCCGCTCGCCTCGGTGCAGCCCGGTCTCGTGCTCATCGAGGCGCTAGCGTTCCGCCTGGTGCCCGCCCAGGGCCGCCTCGCAGGCCCCGATCCGCGCGCGGCGTTCTCGCTCGTGCTGCCGTTCATCTGCTTCCTGCTCCTGGGGGCCTGGCTGGCGCTGAGCACGCGGCTCGTGATCGCACTCCGCCTGCCCGACGCGAAGCCCGCGATGTGCGCGGCCGCGGCGCTCGTGGTGGGAGTGGCGTTCGTGCTCGATCCCGAGGCGCAGCATTTCGCGATCGGCGGCTTCACCGAGCTGCCGTTCACGGTCGGACTGCTGCTCGCGATCTTCGGGCTCGCGTTCGGACTCCCCGCGAGAAGCCCGCTGAGCTACGGACTGGGGCTGGGTGTGGCCGCCCTCTTTCGCGCGAACACATTGTGGCTTGCGCCCGTCTTCGCTGTCGCGGCCGCGTGGAGCGGGCCGCGCGAGCGCGCGTGGCACACGTTCGCGCGCGTGATGCTCGGCTGGGCGCTGCCGATCGCGCCGTGGTGGCTCTACAAGTGGCGCGCGTTCGGCTCTCCCGGATGGGACCTCGCCCGCTTCGGCCTCTGGGACGGCATCCGCGGCCAGAGCTGGTTCTCGCTCTCCCACCAGGCGACCCTGCCGCCGTTGCCGCACGGCGCCGAGGCGATGGCGCTCATCGCCGGCAAGATCCTCCACAACCTTCCCGGGCTCGCAGGCGCGATGCTGCTCGGCCCGCGCGGCCTCTGGCTCGGCGCGCTCGTGACGTGGCTCGTCCTCGCGAGGCCGGCGCGGCCGTTCGCGGCGGCCGCGCTCGCGGCGCTCGCCGCGGGAGCGCTGGAGGTGCTCTCCGCCGCGGCGAGCCTGCCGTGGTCGCGCTCCATGTTTCCGGCGCGCGTGCTGCTCGAGCCGCTCGGCATGCTTGCGCTCTGGGCGCTGATCGCCCGGCTGCGGGGGCCCGCCGTCACCCCGTTCATGCGCAGGGCGCTGCTCGCGCTGACCGCCACGCTCGCGCTGGGCTGGGGCGCATGGTCCACGGCGCGCGGACTCACCGAGGCGCGCGAGGCATCGCTCGAACGCAGCGTGCCGGCCACGCGCACGCTGACGGCGCTCTCGATCGCGCTCAACGAGCGGATCCCGCCGGGGGAGGTCATCATGAGCAACCTCGGGCCGGCGCTCGCATGGCAGACGAACCATCCCGTCGTGCACCTCGCGCTCGCGCCCGGGGACGTCGAGCCCTGCCGCCGCCATTTCGACTTCCGCCACATCGTGCTCGTGTTCCACGACGCCCGCTCCGCGTGGGGACAGTGGAGCGAGGTCGTCGCGCGCGAAGGCTGTGCGAACACGCTGGGGCTGGAGGTGGCGCACGAGACGCGCTACACCACGCGGGACGGCTTCCTGATCGTGTGGCTCGAACTGCGCCCGCGCGGGCCGGCGCTGGCGTCCGCGGCGCGCTGACACGCGCGAAGAACGACCGGCCCCGCGCGTCCGCGTGCGGGGCCGGTTGCTCTTCGCGCGTGCGAGGTCAGCCCGGCACGACGTGCGAGCCCGGCTCCTCGCCCTCGAGTTGCGCCGGGTACTCGGCGGGCAGCTCGCGCAGGCTCTCCACGAACAGCGGCACGTCGCTCGATAGATGGGCGAGCGCCGACGGCCCCTCGCTCACCTTTACGATGCCGTACAGCGTATCGCGCTGGGCCGGCGTGAAGCCGGACTCGCGGATGAGCGTCTCGATCTCGGCGATCGTCGTCCTGTTGAGATGGCCGGTCGCGAGGTGGACGTTCTCCTCGAACAGCGTGCCCCCGAAATCGTCCGCGCCGAAGTGCAGCGCGATCTGGCCGGTCTTCTTGCCCTCGCTGAACCAGGTCGCCTGGACGTGGTCGAAGTTGTCCAGATACAGCCGCGAGGCCGCCAGCACGCGGAAGTACACGTTCGCGCCCGCAATGTGCGGCACCTTCGCTTCCATCGGCGTGTTGCCGCGCTTGTACGACCACGGCACGAAGGCCGTGAAGCCGCCGGTTTCGTCCTGCAGCCCGCGGATGTAGTCGAAGTGCTCGACGATCTCGGCCGGCGTCTCGACGTGGCCGTACATCATGGTGGCGGTGGACTTGATGCCCACGCGGTGCGCCTCGCGGTGCACGTCGAGCCAGGTCTCCGGCCCGCCCTTCTTCACGGAGATGCGCCTGCGCACGCGCGTCGCCAGGATCTCCGCGCCGCCGCCGGGCAGCGATCTCTGACCCGCCTCGTACAGGGCCTCGAGCACGCCGCGAATCGTCAGTCCGCTGACCTCGGCCATCTGGTGGATCTCGGGCGCCGAGAAGAAGTGGGGCATGATCTCCGGATACCGACGGCACGCCTCGCGCACGATGTCCGTGTAGAAGGCCCACGGGATCCCGGGATTGAGCCCGCCCTGCAGCAGCACGGTGGTCGCGCCGACCTTCCGCGCGTCCGCCATCATCCTCATCACGCCTTCGACGTCGTGGGTGTAGCCATCCGCCGCGGGCCTGCCGGCCTTGCGGTAGAACGCGCAGAAGTGACAGTCCACCGTGCAGTAGTTGGTGTAGTTCGGATTCGTGTCGATCACGTAGGTGACGATCCTCGGATCCGTCTTCCGCGCGCGCACCTCGCTGGCGAGCGTGCCCAGCTCGAGCAGCGAGGCGTCAGTGAGCAGGTGAACGCCCTCGGCAGAGGTCAGGCGTTCGCCGCGGAGGATCTTGGCTTCAATGGTGGACCACACGGGGCGCGCTCCTCGGGGCTCGCGGCCATGGCCGGCCGCATCGGTCGCATGCGAAGACCCGGGAGCATACCGGCCGGCGGGCGGGCGCGTCGAGCGCGAGGGCCGCAGTTGCGTGGGAGACAGCGCGCTGGCGACAGCGCGAGCGGCGCGTGCAAGCCGCCGGAAGCGCACGGGCGCCGGGCGGCCGCAGGGCTCCGGCGGCGGGTACCAGGCGCAGACCACGACGCGTCGTCGCGGCGCGACATCACATCGCTCAGAACGACAGGACCACCGAGCCGTACTCCTGCGCCGCGGGGCGCTCGTGGAACTGGCGGGTCGTGTACGAGAACATATAGCGCATCCCCATGGTGCCGTGACGCAGGTCGAGCCCCAGTTGCGTTTCGCCGACCAGCGGCACGCGGTGCACACGCATGCTGCTCTGAAACGAGTTCCCGTCGAGGAAGATGTCGCGCGCCACGGCGCGCCCCTCGGCGCGCGCGAAGCCGTACAGCCGCAGCCCGCGCACGTAGCCCTCGGGGCCCGAAGGAGCGCCGGGCCCGAAGTCGTTGGCGAGCGGCAGGCCCACGCGCAGCGTCGCGCCCACGACCGCCTCGGTCAGCACGTTGCCGGCCGTGAACCGCACGTGCGGCACGATGTCCGCGTAGCGCCGGCGGCCGTACGGGCGCCAGCGCTCGTCCAGCGTCACGCCCAGGCCCGGCTCGTTCGCGAGCTGGTAGCGCCAGCCCCGCGGCAACCGGATGTGCTCGCGCCGGTGCCACCACGACTGTATCTCCTGGCCCTGCGCGTCGGGGCCGATCATGCCCGCGCGCACCTGCAGCGAGCGCGCGTGACGCTCGTCGGTGCTGGAAAGCGTGACGCCGGCGAAGAGCCACGCCGCGTAGGGACGGTCGTTGAGGATCGGATTGGGGTCGGACAGCGAGTCGGGCGTGAAGAGTTCCTGGCCCGCGAAGAGCGAGAGCCGGCTCACGGCGTCGGGGCCCGCGCCGCCGAGCCGGCGCGCGAAGCGCTCCGTCCAGCGCGGCATCACGCCGGGCTCGCCGTACCATGCCGAGTGCACGCCGAACGTGTAGTTGCGGTCCGTCGCCGCCGGGCCGGGCACCATTCCATTAGTGTCGTTGTCGTAGAGCGTCTCGACCGAGCTCGCGAACGCCGGTGCCGCGCACAACAGCGCGCCGAGCAGCGTCACCACGAGGCCATGTCGCGGCTGGAACCGGCTCGTCATCGGGGCCTCGGCGCTTCGGCGGAAGTCCGGCCCTCGCGCCCTTCGCGCGGCCGCCCTTCGCTCGTTCACACACGAGTCTGATGGCGCGTTCGGCCGGATGCCCCATGCGAATTCGCGCTTCGCAACGTCACCCAGACGGCTGGGAGGAATGCCCCACGCGCGCGATCGCGTTGCGACGCAACGGCCGTGGGGCGCGGGCTCCCGCCCGGGCGCGAGCCGGCTCGCGAAAGCGCGGGCAAATCACCCGTTCCAATTGCGCATGGCGCGTGCCTTTCGCACGCCCGGGCGGGGCACGCGCCAGGTTGCCCGGCCGCGACGACTGCCTCCTGGCGATGCAGGCGGGCGGGCTGCCGAAACCGCAGGGCGCCGCCGACGAGGCCGGCCCGCGGTTCGCGGGGAGCGCCACGCCGCATCTTCATCAGGCGTGGCCATGCGGCCCGGCAGCCCGGCCGGCGACAGACGCAGGGCTTCCCTGGCGGGCGAGACGGCCGCCGGCGGTGCTGGCTCGAGGTGATCCGACTGCCTGGCGGCGGGGTCGCACCGCAGTCCGGATTGCGGACGCAGTCACGCGGAGGGTTCGTTCAGGGAGGCCGGAGCAACCCGCTCCCGGAGTTGCCTGGTCGGCGACTTCGAGATCCGCCCGGAAGCCGGACCGGCACGGGTGGCGCGCTGCGGGGAGATGCGGACGGAGCGGCTGCCGTTCGTGATGGCGGGCACCACCGGCTCGTGCGCGGCCTGCGCGATGACGCCGCCGTCGCGCCAGGACGCGCGACGCGACCGGCCCTGGCCCCTGCACATCGGCGTGACCCGTCCCCAGGCGCCATGCCCTGGCGGCCGTCCTTCGCTTCCATCCAACCAACGACCACCCCCGAATCCGAGGGTGGTCGTTGTCGACAGCCGGTCGCTCGATGTCAGCGATACAGGCTCTTGAGTTGTCCCCAGGTCCCGAGCTTGGTGGGCGAGGGGCACTCACACGCGAAAGCGCACACGTTGATCGACGCGGGCACCGCTCCGTTGAGGAAGTTCAGATTGAAGCAGCACTGGCTGTTCACCGGCACGCCCGCGCTCGCCGTGATGCAGGCCCAGCCCGTCCAGCCCGGGGGCAGGATGGCCGGCGCCGGAGAGTGATCCTCGTTCAGGAGCGTGACGGCCCAGCCCGGACAGAACATGACGATCCCCCACGTCAGGTTGCCCGGGCACATGGTGATCACGTGCAGACAGCTCGCCGCCCCGCCCGGACACACCCCGATATTTCCGTAGTGCTTGTTGACCTGACCTGCCCCACCCGGGCCATACCAGTTCACGTCGACGTTGCCGACCCAGGTTGGCGGTGGACAGTCCCCGATGCGGAATGCGCTCGGGCTCGGCGGCAGATTGGGCAGCGGGACTTCGAAGAACACATCGAAGAAACTACTCGGCGCCATTCCCGGCACGTTGAAGCTGCCGATCAGTCCGAAGTCGGGCAGGAATACGCCGAACTGCTGCGAGTGCATCTCCCCCTGGACCGGGAGTGTGGCCTCCACGGGATCGGGGTTGGAGAAGTGGAGCTGGAAGCGAACCACGTCGGTCCCGACCATCTGCCAGCTGATTTCGGGCGGGCCCACCGGCGCCGCGGCCGCGACGGATGCGGAACACGCGAGTGCGACTCCGGCGAAAACGATGACGTAAAGCAGCATCAGTCTCTTGGTCATCGGATCTCCCCTATCTAGCGCTCAGTCGCGCTGAGATCGGCCTTGCTGTCGTCGCGGCGGAGTGCGCGCGACGAATCGATCGGCAGGCGGGGGGCGCACGCGGCACAGTCGAGCACCTCGGTACGATCAGGACGCCGATGCAGATGTCCCGGGTGGATCCGGCGCCGTTGGGAAAAGCTGCCCGCCGCACGGGATCACCACATCGAGTGCCGGGATGTTCGGCCGGGAACTGGCTCTCGTCAATGCCTAGATGATGCACGCGGGTTTCGGGCCATCGTGAACACCCGGATCGGACTCGTGGTGTCCGGCTGGAAGTCGAACAAGGCCAGATGGTTGGCGGGGCGGGGTGGTGCTGGCCGAGAGCGATCGGGCTGCAAGGCGCAGGCGCTCCCGGCCTTGGTGTGGCTGAGGGCGGCGAAGCGGGCGGCATGCCGGCCTGGCAACATCCGCGCACCCTTCGCCGGGAGGAGACGCGCCGGCGGGATCGTCCACCCGCATGCGGCGGTGCCGGGGCTCAGGATCCGTGGAGCATCCAGCACGTGGAGACGCAGCCGGATGCCGGCGAGGTGCACGTCCGGGGGTCGCATCCGAAGCAGGAACGCCGGGCGTGCCCGGAGTGCCTTGCGGCGGGCTCGACCTCTACCCGGCTGGAGCCGCGATCAGGCCCTGAAGGCGGCCACATGATTCCCGGAAGCGCCATACGCAACGGACCCAAATCGGCACGCTCGACAACGGGCCGCCTCCGCGAACGGAGGCGGCCCGGGTCGCGTCGTGAACCGTCAGCGCCCGTCGCCGTCCAGCAGGTTGCCGAGCCCGCCGAGGATCGACCCCTCGTCCACGCGCCGGCCGCCGGTCTGCGGTGCCGCCGCATAGATGCGGCTCGCGAGGCGCGAGAACGGGAGCGACTGCAGCCACACCCTGCCGGGTCCGCGCAGCGTGGCGAGGAACAGCCCCTCGCCACCGAACAGCACGGTCTTGATGCCGCCCGCGAGCTGGATGTCGTAGTCCACGTCTTTCGTCATGGCGACGATGCAGCCCGTGTCCACGCGCAGCACGTCGCCCGCCGCGAGCGTGCGCTCCTCGAGCGTGCCTCCCGCGTGCACGAACGCCCAGCCGTCGCCCTGCAACCGCTCGAGAATGAACCCCTCGCCGCCGAACAGTCCCGCGCCGAAGCGCTTGGTGAACGCGATCCCGAGGCTGACGCCCTTCGCGGCCACGAGGAACGAGTCCTTCTGCGCGAGCAGTTCGCCGTCCACCTGCGCGAGGTGGATCGCCACGATCTTGCCGGGGTAGGGCGCGGCGAACGCGGCCTTGCGCTTGATGCTGCCCTGGTTCTGGAACACCGTCATGAAGAGCGACTCGCCGGTGAGCAGACGCTTGCCCGCACCGAGCAGCGCGCCCACGAAGCCACCCTGCTGCTGCGAGCCGTCACCGAAGATCGTCTGCATCTGGATGTCGGCCTCGATGTACATCATCGAACCGGCCTCGCCCACCACGGCCTCGCCGGGATCCAGCTCGATCTTCACGAACTGCAGGTCGTCACCCAGAATCTCGTAATCCACGTCGTGCATCGTGCTCATGGGATCCTCGCTGTGGTTCAACCCGTCCTGCGGAGACGACGGGTTGCGCTCCTTTCGCGTCAGTCCACGACGAGCAGGCCGTGCTCGCGCACCAGCGACTCGAAGCGCTCGAGACCTGCGAGCTCTTCCGGCCCGAAGCGATAGTTGAACTGCCGCAGGTACGTCTCGGTTTCGGCCTGGCTCCAGCCCGGGTCGGTCGTGCGCCGCGCCACCTCGGGCATCGTGGCCAGTCCGGCGGCGAGCGACGCTTCGAGGAACGCGCGCATCTCGCTCTTGATCTCGGGATCCAGCGCCGAGCGCACCACCCACAACGCGTAGACGAACGGCAGGCCCGTCCATTCGAGCCAGTCCTCGCCCATGTCGAGCACGTGCGTGAAGCCCTCGGGCGGGCGCTTGCGCGTGCGCATGGCCTGGTCGCCGATGAGCAGCATCGCGTCGGCCTGCGAGGGCTCCAGGCCGCGCACATACTGCACGTCGTGGAAGTCCCGGCGCACGTCGAGCAGCAGGTGCAGCAGCCGCACGGACGTGGAGGTCGCGGGCGTCACCGAAATGCGCGCGCCCTCGAGCGCCGAGGCGGGCCGGCGTGAGAACAGCAGCACCGACTGCACGGGACCGCGGCAGGCCACGCCCATCGGCGCAAGCATCTCGAAGCGGTCCTTCATGCGAAACCAGTCGCCCGCGGCCATGACGCCCAGGTCCACGCCGCCGGATTCGGCCTCGCGGCCGAGGTCGCGCGGCTCCAGGTTGCGCACCGCGAACGGCGCGTCCGCCCACAGGGCGTAGAAGGGGGCGCAGTTGGCGTAGGGAATGCGGGCGGCGACGGTCTGGGTGAGAGGTCGTGGGCTGGTCATGGCGTGGGGACACTACCGCGCGGCCGCGGGCGCGTCGAGGAATCCCCGCGCTTCGCGGCCCGGGCCGCGGGGCGCTCCGGCGGCCGCGCGCGGGGCCGCCAAAGGGGCGCCAACGCGTGTGCGCACAAC
>CAIXRL010000229.1 GCA_903921835.1 Candidatus Eiseniibacteriota bacterium
CTCCGGATCGGGTCGCGCAGCGGCCCCTGGACGCCGGTGCCGAGCAGCGCGTCCACGACCACCGCGGCCTTCTCGACCCCTTGACCCAGAATCAACACGTCCCGCGCCACCGGCGTGTGGATACGCTCCACGTGATCTTCGCCTTCCAGGCGGTCCCAGTTGCGCAGCGAGTCCTTGCCCGTCGGCCGTCCCTCGGCCCCGACCAGCACCGCCACGACTCGGGCCCCCTGGCGCGAGAGATGCCGCGCGGCCACGAAGCCGTCGCCGCCGTTGTTGCCCGCGCCGCACAGCACGAGCACGCGCAGCGCCAGCGGCGAGCCGAGGTGTTTCGCAGCGGCCACCGCGACGCCGAACCCGGCGCGCTCCATCAGCACGGCCCCGGTCGCCTGCCCGGAGTCGATCGTGGCGCGGTCGAGTGCGCGCATCTCGGCGGCCGTCAGCAGCAGCATGGGATCAGTGCCGCCGGTTGCGGCCACGGGCCTCGGTGCCGAGGTCGCGCACGAGCACGCGCCGGTACTCGGCGTCGCGCTCCACCCGGGCGACCAGGTCCGGGTCGGACGAGATGAACGGCAGGTCGAAGAGCTCCGGCTCCGCCTCCTGCAGCGTGTAGATGCGTTCCTGTTCGTGGCGCTGGAACTGGACGGCGCGCTCGATGTTGTCGAGCGTCCTGCCCGGCAGGAACTTCTCGTGGAAGACGTCGAACACGTAGACGTGCAGCTTCTCGTCGGCCTTCACGCCGGCGGGCGGCGGGTACACCTTCACGCGCGCGGCGCGCACCTTTCCTGCGGACATCAGCCCTCCGTTGGCCCTGCGCTTCCCGGGGAAGCGCCGTGGATGCGATCGACGATCCCGACCAGTTCGAGCAGGTCGTCGATGTCGTGATCCGCTCCGGACAACACGGTGTCGAACGTGTCGCCGTATCGGGCGAAGACGGTGATCATGCCGAGACTCTTGCCGCCGACGACGTCACGGTCGGCCCAGTCGCCGATCATGATCGCCTCGTGCGGCCCGACGTCCAGCCGGCGCAGCACCTCGCGGAACGGTGCGGCCGCGGGCTTGCGCTCGCCAGTGTCGTCGAACGTGACGACGGCGTCGAACACGTGTTGCAGGCCGAGCGTGCACAGCCGCATCCAGACCTGCAGCCGGGGCGCGTCCGAGACCACGCCCAGCCGGATGCCGCGCTTGAGCAGTTCGAGCAGCACGAGCTGTGCGTGCGGGTAGAGCACGAGCGCGGACTCGCGCGCGCGGCGGTAGCCGACGATGCCGGCGGCCAGGATCTTCGGGTCCACCTCGCCGAACTCGCGTTCGAGCAGCTCGTCGAAGACGCGCTGGAACTCGAGGCCGCGCACGTCGTAGATGGACCTCACGCGCTCGCGCAGTTGCTCGCGCGGCAGCGCGAAGCCGGCGTCGATCATGGCGTCGATGGCGCCGTTGATCGCGGCCTCCTTCATCTTCATGAAGTCGGTCAGCGTGTTGTCGAGGTCGAAGACGATGGCCCGGATGGCGCGCGCGCCTGGCTCGGAAGTCACTTGGTCGAAGGTCCCACGGTCCGACCCAGGCTGATCTCGCCATTGTCGATGCGCAGATTGAACCCGCAGGTCGGGTTGCTGCACACCCAGGCCTTGTAGGTGATGGGCGCGCCGTCACGTCCGTAGTCGGACAGCGGCAGCAGCACGCCCTTGCCACACTTCACGCATTCCGGAAATGCGTCCATCCCAGACCCCTCCCCATGGCACGACCGCGCGGGCGGTCCTTCGCGGCATTCTTGCGAGCGGAAGCGGGTGCTGTCCAGCGGATTGTGCCTCCCGGCCCCATGCGCGCAGCCGCTGCCGCCCGATGCTCCGGGTTGTCGGCTGGCGCCGCCGCTTTCTGACCCGCTTCATGGCGCGCCGCGGCCCTGCCAGCGCACGGGGATGACAAGTGAGCGTGATGTCTGCCCACGGAGCGCGTTTCGCGCTTGACCGAACGGGCGGGAGGACCGACAAATCGGCGCCATGCCCTCGATCCTCGAGCTGTTCGCGCGGCTGCCCCGGGCGGCCGCCCTCTCTCTCGTGGCGCTGCTGGCGTGTGGCGCATGGGCGCCGGCTTCGGCGCAGATCCTCAAGGCGTGGGCCCCTCAGGGGGACTCGCTCTCGCCGCTGGCCAGTTCGGCCCGCATGCGTTTCCGGCGCCAGCAGGGCGACTCGGCTTCCGGGGACAACTTCGATGCGTTCGGGATCGTGGGAGGTCTCGGTCGCCGGTTGTTCGCCGCGCTCGGCAGGGCGCACCTGGTGCAGGCGCGCGCAGCGCAGGCCACGCTGGATTCGCTCGGGCTCGATGTCGAAGTCGTCACGGATCCGGCGGCGGCGCAGACCGTCTTCATGCTCGTCCGCAATCCCTTCCGGCGGACCTCCGACGCGGTGGGCTTCCTCTACTGGATGCGAGGCGACGAGTTGCGCATGCAGGGCACGGGCTTTCCGCCGGCGCACGCGCCGACGCTGCGGACTTGGTCGACCGGCCGGCCGGGCACGCCCTCCGAAGCCGCGGTGCTGTTTCAGAAGGGAAGCATCGGTGAAGACCTGACGCTCGAACTCCTGCGCATGGACGCGCAGGGCCATTACTGGAGCCCGATCCAGTACCCCGGCAACGGACCGGAGTTCGGGCCCGGAGCCCAGGCCTGGTTCGTGGACGTGAACCTCGATGGCCAGCCCGAGCTCGTGGCCTACCAGCCGTTCGAGCCGGACTCCTTCTTCGCGCTGATCTCGGGCGTGCCTCGAATCGTGCAGGAGCTCACGTTCACGGAACGCCCGGAGGGCTTCGTGCTGCACGACGCGCGCACGGTGCCGGGCCCCACCGAAACGCTGCGGATGTTCACCGCGTTCCTGGTGCACGGCGACGCCGCGCACGCCCGCCGCCTGCTGGTGCGGCCCGGGGCGCTCGACACCCTGCTCGCGATCGGCTGGGGCAGGCATCATGAACGCGGCGCGTTCACGGTCGAGTACGGCGAGCCCGCCGAGCAATGGCCCGAATGGCTCGAACTGCGCGTGCGGCAGGACTCGGGCATCAGGCGCTGGATCGTGCACTTCTGGATCCAGGACGGCCGCTGGGTGATTCGCGACTTCCTTCCGGTGCAGGATGACGACTCGCGGCACCGGGTCGTGCCGCTGCCGGATTCGCTGCGTTCGAAGCGGCCATGAAGGGGCGCGGTCGTCCGGTCGCGGCGCTCGTCGCGCTTGCGGCGCTCGTCGCGTTCGCGTGCGTCGCCGGCTGCGACCGCAGGCCGCAACTCGTGCCCGCGTCGGCGGACTCGTCGGGCGCGGGCGTGGATTCGTTCGGAGTCTTCGCGCGCCTGGCCGCCGATCGCTGGGAGTCGGGGCTCAATGACGAGGCTTCGCGCTACACTGCGCGCGTGCTGCGCGAGGCGCTGGTGGCGCGCCCGAACGCGCCGTGGGTGGAGCGCGTGCGCGGCGTGCTCGATTCGCTCGCCATGGCCGCCGACGTCGCGGGCGGCGACCGCGCCACGGTCGCGAACCTGTTCGCGCGCAGCGATCCCGACGGCGGATCGTGGCCCTTCGTGTTCTGGCGCGACCAGGGCAGCGTGCGCTTCGAGGCGCTCGAGGGTGGCGGCCTGCACCTGGAGGACGTCGCGACGCACGCCTTCGCGGCCGACGCGACGCCCGGCGATTCCGCGCAGGTCGCGGTGCTGTGGGGCCGGCGCGTCGGCGGCGGCCGGCAGCCCACGCTGATGACGTGGGCCTACGAGCGCGGGCGCTGGAACCTGCTGCAGACGCTGGGGCCCGACTCGCTCGGCGGCACCGGCGGCGGCGAGTTCGCGGCCGCGGACAGCGGGCGGGCGCTGACGGTGCGCACGTACCGCCCGACGCCCTACTTCGACGAGTGCGCGACCTGTCCGCACGTCTTCCACGAGCGCGGCTACGCGTGGGGCCCGACCGGCTTCACGCGCATCGACGACCGCACGGTGCCCTCGCCGTACGGCACGTTCGCGGCGTTCATCGTCGCGCTGGTCGCCGGCGACCGCGAGCGCGCCAGCCAGTTCGTGGTGGATCGCTCGCTCATCGACTTCGCGCGCCGCTACGAGTGGCAGGCGGTCGCGAAGGGCCGCTGGCGTATCGCCCCCGCGACCGACGAAGGCGGCGCCGAGATCGTCCTGCTGCGCGGACGGAGCGAGGCCTACCGCGTGCGCTTCGAGCCGCGCGACGGCGACTGGGTGATCGCGGGCTTCGAGTCGACGAGCCGGGCGATCGAGTAGGGCAGGGATCCTCGGGCGGATGGCCTGGACGCCTGCGGGCGGTGGCGAGCTGGTATGCATGTGGGTGCATGCCGATTTCGTTCCATGGGCAGCGTCTTCAGCGTCGGACCCTCGAATTGCCAATGTCCATTCGCAATGGTCCATGAGCGCCGCGTTTCTTTGTCGCAAACTATGCGTTTATGCGCATATATCATTCGTCTGAACATGGGCCTGGACCGCGCCGGGCCCGGCATGGTCACCGGGAGGCCCGGCGCTGCCGAGCCATCGACGACTGCTAGCCCGGATTATTCAGTGCGCCGTGAGAAGGCGTACATCCTCAGCGGGTGAGATTCCCGCCCGGCAACTGTCGCTCCAGCCGGTAGCAATCGGAGCGTCGAGGGAGGCGACGAACTCGACGGAGCCTTCGA
>CAIXRL010000230.1 GCA_903921835.1 Candidatus Eiseniibacteriota bacterium
CGTGCGGCTGGCGCTGCGGCCCGAGACGCGGCCCGACTTCGCGCTGCAGCTCGCGCACCACCGCGCGCTGGTGCGCGAGTGCACCGGGCTGGAACCGGGCCGCTTCGAGATCGTGAACGGCTACGGCGAGACGCTGGTGGTCCCGCCGGCGTCCGAGAGCGTGTACGCGAGCGCGCTGGAGCTGGCCGAGACCACGCTCGCGTCCGCCGAGGAGCCCGACGACCTGCGCGCGCACTCGGCCTGCCGCTCGTGCGAGTACTACGCACACTGCTGGAACCGCGCGGAGGCCGAGCGCCGCATCGAGATCCTGGCCGAGGTGCAGGGCGGGCACGTCCCGGGCTGGCACGCGCTGGGCGTGCGCACGCTGGAGCAGCTGGCGTCGTTCGATTCCCGGCGCGCCGTGCGCGGCGTGCCGGACGCGCTGGCGAAGCGCGCGGTGGTCGCCGCCGGCGCGTGGCGCGACAACAGCGCCGTGTGGCTGCACGCCCCCGCGCTGCCCGCGTACCCCGTCGTGTGGTTCGACCTCGAGGGCGACTCGCGCGGCGAGGACGCCGAGATCCCGATCTACCTGTGGGGCATGGCGCTCGACGGCGGCGGCGAGGCGGCGCGCAGCGAGGCGATCGTCGCGGAGTTCGTCGAGAACGGCGACCGGCACGCGTGGGAGCGGTTCGTCGCGCGCGCGGAAGCGATCCTGGACGCGCACCCCGGGATCCGCTGGGTGCACTGGGATCACTACGAGCCGTTGTGGGTGCGCCGCTACGCCGAGCGCCACGGCGCGCCGGCCGGCTTCCTGGATCGCATGAACGCCGCCTGCTTCGACCTCAAGCGCGTGCTCGACCGCAGCGTGCGGCTGCCGCTGCGCTCGTACTCGATCAAGCACGTCGCGCGCTGGATGGGCTTCGCCTGGCGCAATCCCGACTCGGGCTCGGAGTGGTCCACGGCGCTGTTCCACCGGGCGCGCACTTCGAGCGATCCCGCCGAGCGCGCGCGCCTGGCGCAGGAGCTGGGCGAGTACAACGAGGACGACCTGCTGGCCATGCGCGCGATCTGGCGCTGGCTGGCGGCGAACGCCTGAACCGGTCTTCCGCCGCGGCTGGCCACGGGCCCGTGAACGGCCGGCGTCAGGTGGTGCTTCGCGGGGCCGACTCCAGTTGCGCGGCCAGTGCGGCGATCTCCGGCCGCATGGCCAGGCGCTCCAGCCAGCGGGCGGGGATCCCGGGCTCGCCGTAGAACGCCCCGGCCACCTGGCCGCACACCGCGGCGGTCGTGTCCGCGTCGTCCCCGAGATTGGCCGCGGCGAGGATGGCATCCTCGAAACTGCCCGTGCGGGAAAAGGCCCAGAGCGCGGCCTCCAGCGACCTCACGACGTAGCCCGACCCGTGGACCGCGGCCCCGGGCTTCTCCAGGTAGGCGCCGCGCGCGATTGCGCCGATGGCCTCCGCACATTCGCCGGCGAACGCTCCCGCGTCGCCGAGCAGCACCTTCTCCTTCGGCTCGCCTGCAAGCGCCCGGCTGGTGATGCGTGCAAGGAGGCGGCAGGCGTCGACGCACTCCTGGGC
>CAIXRL010000231.1 GCA_903921835.1 Candidatus Eiseniibacteriota bacterium
CGGTCGCGCCACGCGCGGCAGCGCCCGTGATCGCGCCGCATGCGGCGCCACCCGCGAGGCCGGAGCGGGCGCCCGAGAAGAGGGACGAGACGCCCAAGCGCGAGAAGTGACGTGTTCACGAGAGCCGGCCCCGCGGGCCGGCTCTCGTGGTACCAGGTCGGTTGCGTGCTCCCGCATGCAGGCGCGTGCCGGCCGGCGCTCGGACGTCTTCCGCCCGGCGGCCGACCGCTGCTGCCTGCAGCCAGCCCGATCAGGGCGGTGCGAATCCCGTTGGGGACGCCACACCGTCTTTCTGCTCCGCAGAATCGGCCAACTGTGCGAACGCCAAACAGGTTACGGCGGTTCCAAAGTTCGAGCCGTCAAACGGAATTCCCTCAGGGAATAGAACCGCCTGCAGGCGCACGCGCTGCTCGGCCGTAGCCTGAACCCAGAGGCCCCGCGCGTTCGCCAGCACGTGTTCCGAGAACGCGAGCAGGCCCTCCAGGTCGAGCTGGTCGACCGTGGCCTCGGTGAGATCGAACTCCGCGAGCGCGAGCTGCTGGCGCATGCGGTCCCGCTGGCGCTCGTAACTAGCCTGGTCGATCTGGTGCCGGAACAGGAACGCATCGTCCAGCTTGTCGAGCCGGTCGCGCAGCCCCGCGGTGCGGCGTTCGAGCTTGGCGCGCAGCTCGCGGGCCGAGCCCTGCCTGTCCTTGCAGACGTCCAGCACGATGACGCGGAAGAGCTGCAGGAAGCCTGGATCCGGCTGCAGGCGCTGAAGCAGCCCCTCGAACGCCGTTTCGAGCTGCGCCTTCGGGGTCCGCACCTGGCCGCAGCCAGCGCAGTGGTAGTAGCCGTAGCGCGCCGAGCGACCGCTGGTCCAGCTGCCCGTGAGCGGTTTCTCGCAATGGCCGCAGCGGACGAAGCGTCGCAGCGGGAAGTCCGGGTGCAGAAGCTTCCACGACCGCGCGCCCACCTTGCATCCCGCGAGCAGCACCTGCACGCGGTCGAAGAGCTCGGGCCGCACGACGGGCTCAAAGTCGCCGGCCACCGCGATCTTCCACTTGGGCACGACGACGCGGCCCGCGTAGAGGGGATTTCGCAGGAGACTGCGCGCCGTTTGCGGCGAGAGCACATTGCCTGCTCGCGTGCGAAGGCCGCGCCGGTTCATCCAGGCGCGGGCATCGCTCTTGTCCAGCCGGCGCGCTGCGAGCGCCTCGAACGCGTCACGGATGACCTCGGCCGGCGCGTCGTCCACAACGAGGCTCGCACCGACGCGGCCGCCTGTCCGGTAGCCGAGCGGCGCCTGAAACGTCCAGCGCCCCTGTTCCAAGGCCGCTTGCATGCGCGTGCGCGTCCGGTCCGCCTTCACGTCGTTGTCGAACTGCGCAATCGACGCGAAGATCGACTCCATGAACTTCCCCACCGGGCTCTCGTCGATGGGCTCCGTCACGGAGCGCAGCCGGGTGCCGAATCCGGCGAGCGTTGCAGCCAGCGCATGGTGGTCGCGGGTTTCGCGCGAGAAGCGGCTGAGGTTGTAGACGACCACGAAGTCGATCTGGCCCTTGTGCTCGGCGCAGAACTTGAGCATCAGCTGCAGCTGCGTGCGTTCAGCCGTCTTTGCGGACTCGCCCTGCTCCACGAACACTCGAGCGACCTCGAGCCCCTCGCGTTCGCAGTACTCCTCGCACGCCCGCTTCTGCGTCGGCAGGCTGAGATTCTGCGTCTGCTCCTTCGTGGACACCCGGCAGTAGATGACCGCTCGAGGCATGGTGACCGTTCCCTCGGATAAGGCCCAGATCGGTGAGTGCTCCGCATTCCGCCCGAGCGCGAGGCTGTCCACCCTCAAACTCGCGGATCGCAGCCCGCTCCTCGGGTTCCTCCCGGCGATGAACCGGCACGAGGCGCATTTGGGGCATAGGTTCGGGCGTGGTTCCAGTCGGCTCCGCGCCGAGCGCGCAGGCGTGGACGTCGAGCACGATCTCGGCAAGCGCGTAGAGCTGCGCCCGGACGCGTTCGAGCTCGGCGTCGGAGAGGTGATCGCACTTGGGGGCCATCATGGCCCGCACTTGGCGCAAAGGCAGCACGGGAAGTGTTCTCCGCGCATCCGTGCGCCCGCAGCGGGCGACGCGGGCATCTGCCGCGCCAGATCCTTGTTAGCCCGACTGCAATAGGGGCGCGTCCGTCGCTTGCTTCATCCGTGAACCGACGAACGCCCACCACGATCTGAGAGCCTTATACCCTCTTGCGGGCCATACTGCAAATTTGTGCAGTGCCGGTGCCGGGGGCTACGGGGTCGATACCCGGTCCAGTTCCTCGCAGGCCCGGCTCATCTCGGCGGCGAAGAGCCGCTCGCACTCGGCCGGGTCGGAGGTTGCGGCCAGGACCGAGGCCAGGCGGGCAGGAATCGCCAGCACGCGGTCACGGAGGCGGCGGGCAAGGGCGAACGTATCGGCGTGTACCTTGTCCGCCCTGATGAGCACGCCGGCCTCCACCTCGTACTCGAGCTTCTCGCGCTTGGCGCGGACGTGCTCCAGGATCGAGCGAGCTTGGGCGTAGGCGCGCCCGACCCCGGTGTCGCAGGCCCCCGGCGACGCCAAGCTCGGCCGGGTGTTGGCGGTCCAGAGCGCATCCGCCCGGGCGACGTCGATCCGGTCGTTCGCCTCTGCGACGATCCGTCCAGCGAGCAGAGCCTTCTGGACAGCCCGGTGCGTGACGCCCCTATGCCGGGCGTACTCGCGCTGGCCCATCAACCTGTTCATGGCGACCTCCCTCGCAGCCCCGCGGTCTTTGCGGGGTGGCTACTGGCGACCTATTCCGGAAGCGGGACGCTAGCGCGAAGCCGGGGTCGCCGGTACCCGCGGGCGGGTCGCCGGGAAGGACCCGAGCACGCCGCTCAGGCAGACGCCACCCGCTGCCGAGCCCGGCGAAGCGGCTCTGACGCGAACTCTCGAACCTCCCTGACAACGGTGTCGAACGGCGGACCATCAAGCTGGTTGCGCGTGAGGAACGCCTTCCACTGCGCCTGGCTGGCCGCGTCGCTCGCGAACTCCTCGCTGAGCCCGATCGGAACGCCGTCCGGAACAGCGGTCTTGCGCCGGGCAAAGGTGGCGGCGATTGCCTCGGCCAGTCGGTCCGGTTCCAGGGCACCTTCGCGGGCGAGCGCGCGCAGGTCGAAGTAGTCCTTCATCCGGCTGTTCCTCACCCCGAGCAGCACCATCGCGTGCAGCTTCTCTGCGACCACGCTTCCGCGCGAGTAGACCCGCAGGCGAGCGCGCGGCAGATCGAGCAGCCCCGGGTAGTCCATCCACTCGGGCGCCGGGGTCACGGCGTCGCCGATCCCAATGTCCACCTGGACCCTCAGGCTTGCCTTGCCGACGCGCGCCTCGATCGTGGCGCGCCGTCCGCCGTACGCATCCTCGACGCGGATGGGTTCTACCTGCACGGAATCCAGGAGGAACGACATGGCATCGGGCTCGACTTCCACCGCACACACATCCCGCAGGATCCCGACCAGCTCGTCGTCCGAGAAATCCCCGAAGCCGAGCAGGTCGGCATCGCGCGTAGGGCGCAGCGTCTCCCCCAGCCACGCCATGAGCAGCAGCGCGCCCTTCAGCACGAATCGCTCGGCGTGCGGCGAGCGAGAGAGCCGGAAGAGGAACCGCTCCACGCCGTATCGCGTGAGTACGAGGTTCGGGTCAACCCCGATCGCCTTGGCGTGCGCGGCCAGCCGGACCTGGACCGAGCGCGCCAGCCCCTCGTTCGGATTGCTCATCCGGTCAGAGCCTCGAGGTACGGCCGCATGACGCGTCGCACCCGACAGACGCTGGCGTAGTGGTCGAGCTCGTCCATCGTGAACTTTCGAGCCTTCCAGGCCTCGCGCAGCGCCTCCAGCGCGACGTCCAGGCCGATCTTGTTCCGGTACTTGAAGCAGTCCGCCAGCGTCTTTGCGACGCCGTAGACGCGAACCGTCCTCCCCTCCCGCCGGTGCGACCCGACGCCTTCCGAGAGCGCCGCACCCGTGTAGCGGACCACCCGGAGCGGCGGGTACTTGAGCGAGGGTTGGTGCGCGCGGCGGTCGATTGCGATCCAGACTTGCGAAGGCAGCTGCGTGCCGATGTCGTGGAACTGAAGCGCTGAGAGCAGGCAGACGACACCCTGCGGCACCGCCGTGCAGGCGATCACGAGGCCGTGGCTCTCCGTCACCGGGTGCTCGGCGAGGCGGTAGAGCCCGCGGGCGATTCGCTCGAGCTGCCCGGCGCCGACCAGCCGGCTCAGCACCTGGCGGTGAATCCCTGCCGCGACGAGCTCGCGCGTGGTGACGCCCTGGCTCCGACGCGCCAGCTTCAGCGCCTTGGCTTGGTCCGTGGTTGGTGGCATGTGGCGGATGGTAGGCATTTATGTATATCTGTCAACTGTTCGCCACATCTTCAGCTGCCGAATGCCAGATAGCACGTTGAGCCGCAATAGGTTGAGCCGAGTCTGCCGGGGTCATTGGACCCGCAGCTCCGTCCACCGCCCACAGCGGACCCCGAGTTCTTCCGCCGTGAAGCAGCTCTCCGCGGCGCTCGCGTAGGCGGCGTCAAGTTCGGCAGCGAGCGCCAACAGCGCGGCGATCCGCTTCACGATGCCGACGAAGTGCTCAGCCTCGGCCAGCGCCAGAGCCTTCCCGGCTCGACGCTCGCTGTGCCGGTACCCAAGCCACTTCTTTAGCACGGGATAGCCGCCCAGCTCGTAGCGCCAGACGGCGATCGGCACGTTCGCGAAGAACACGTCGTCGTTGACGAACAGATCGCCGGTGGAGCCGCCCCACTCAGCGTGCCAGGGTTCCTCGTCGCCGACAGGACGTTCCCGCCAGTCTCCCCTCGCCGCTCCGTAGTACGAGCGCGAGATCACCAGCGCAGATTCGGAGATCTTCGCGCCGTCCACGCGGGTCAGCACGGCCAATCCGCGTGCGTCGCGGCCGAGCCCCTGAGTGATTGCCTTGGCGGCGTCCTCGTGCGGATTGAGGAGCACGGCGATCCGATCGCCCAGATCAGCGAGCTTCTTCAACGCCGTCGCGTCCCTCGGAAAAGGAACATGCGCCCAGTCTTGCGCAAGGCTGTCCTTGTGGTCGGCCTCGAACTGCGGCGAGTGGCACAGGGCGAGCGCTGCCCGGAAGAGGGTACGCGCAAGCTTCTTCGCGGCCGCACCATCACGACCACCGCGAAGCCCCCATGCTTCCTTCAACTTCAGCCACAGCGCATCACGGAGATTCGCCTCGATCTTCCTCGACTCGCCGTCCGCAGTGGGGTGGAACAGGTCCGCCACGGGTGCACTGGCACGCACCTCGGCTGGGAACCCAACGGAACCGCGATCATGAACGTGAAGGTCGAAGAGCGAGGTCGCCAGCAGGGGCCGAGCCTCCGAGACGCGACGCGGTTGCGGTACGGCGATTAGGAACTCATTGCCGGCGAGGTTCTCCCAGAGCTCGGGGCGCCGCTCGTTGAGAAGCTTGCCCTCGGTCTCGTAGTAGATCGAGCGGGCATCCAGGGGGAAGACGAGGTAGTCCACGAGGCGATCGGGTTGGAATTTCGATGTGCGTCGAAGCAGGTCACGCACGGATTCGGGCTCATAGCGGGCGCGGGGCTCGCAGATCACGGGGTGATCGCGACGGAAGTCCCCGAACGAGCGCTTCGAGAAGTAGTCGCGCATGCGGGCGTCGAGCTCGCGAGCGTCCACGTCGATCAGACTTCCCTCGATCCCGCGATTCGGGTTGATGCCCTGGTAGCCGACCGGGAATAGCTCGTCGAGGGCCGGCCAGGACTCGTACCCAGCGTCGGCATCACTGGAGACGAACTTCCAGCCGCCCTGCTCGGTCGGCTCCAGCGCCGAGTAGGCTCTCGGCCCCTCCGCGCGGGCTGCTGCACTCTTCAGAATCGCCGGCTTCCATTCCGCCATCTGGAGCGAGGTGAGGAGCGCGCCTCGCTTGGCTTCAGCCCGTCCCCAGAAGTCCCTCACAAATACCCTCGGTGGAGTGTCGCGCGCGCCCTTGAGCTTGACCAGAGTCGTGACGCTCGTGCCGACCTTGATGCCCGGCCCTCCTTGCTTGACGTTGAAGATCGTCTCGCAGGACTCGCCTTGCGGCGTGCGCTCGCTTGCGAGGCGATTGCCGTGGAGGTTGTCGACCCAGATGCGTTGGAAGCTCCGCAGCAGCGACTCGCGCATGATCGGGTGCGAGCGCCCCGCGAGGAACGAGCTGTTCGAGATGAAGCTCACGACGCCGAATTCGGCGCGCTCCCCGATGCGGGCTTCGGCCAGGCGGAAGAACCGGATGTACAGGTCGTCGAGCAGGTGCTTCCGAATACCCCAGCGCGTGAAGAGCTCCGAGTTGCCGGCCTGCTTCCCCTTCGCGTCCCGGTGGATCCCTTTGTAGGGGTCTACGAGATCGGCCTCCTCCTCGAGGGGGACACCCGCGAAACGGTTGTAGGGCGGGTTGCCGAGAATGACGATGATCTTCGCGTCCTTCTTGATTGCCCGGGCCGCGTCGTGCTCCTGCTGCAACTCTGGGAAGTTGAGCTTAAGCTGCTCGGTGCCGTGCCAACCAGTGAGCGCGTTGGTCAGGAAGACCGCGGGTCGATGCGCGTCATCAGGCGGAACCCCGAGCTCGGAGAGGATCAGGTAGAGCTGGAGCTGGGCAATCACGAACGGCGCCGTCAGGATCTCGAATCCAATGATGCGACGGCTGAATGCGTCGCGCAGCTTCGGCCCCAGTAGCGCCTCCTCGCCCTCGCTCTGGAGTTGGCGGGCGACGCATCGGAGCACTTCGAGCAGGTAGGCGCCGGTCCCGCAGCAGGGATCCAGAACCACCACCCGCTCGTCCGCGAAGCCACGGTTGCAACCGAGTTCATCGCGCAAGAGCTGGTCGACCTTGTGCACCTGGTACCGCACGATCTCGCGCGGCGTATACCAGACTCCCAACTCCTTGCGCAGCTCGGGATCAAACGCTTCGAGGAACGGCTCGTAGAAGTAGAGAATCGCTGCCGACGCCCCGGCGGCCACCCAAACTCCTCCACCTGTGGCCACCCCAAACTCCCCCACCTGAGTTGACCTGAGCGCCGTCCGCGCGCCGGGTTCCGCAGCGGGACGTTACCTTCACCTCCCTCACCAACTCGAGGGGGACAAGGAGTGA
>CAIXRL010000232.1 GCA_903921835.1 Candidatus Eiseniibacteriota bacterium
GATCTGCGCGTCATCCGCTGCGAAGCTCGACCGGCCGCTGTCCTCATCGTGTGGAGAACACGATTCCGGCGCGGCCGGCCGATCCTCTTGCGTCTGACGCACATCTCGCACTCTCGGCTGGCGGTTCATGAATACTCCGGGTTAACCATATTGCTTGTGGCTCAGCGGGGAGTCAAACCGGCGCTGGCGCGATTCGGCGGCAGGAGTCGACGGACGATGCGCCCGGGCAGCGCCCGGAGCCGTGGAGAGCGGGAGGTGAGGCCGGGCCGCGTGTCGTCCGCTCGCGCCGAATGGCGCGGCGTCCCCTACTCCAGCCGCACGACGCGACGCGTCACCCCCCGGCCGTCCGCCTGCAGACGCAGGAAGTACACGCCGGGTCCCGCCGCAGCGCCGTGCGCGTCGCGGCCGTCCCACGTGACCGAGTACGCGCCGACGTCCCGATGGCGGCTCTCGACGACCCGCACCTCGCGTCCGCGCACGTCGTACACGCGCAGGTCCACGCGCGCGGCGCCCGGCAGCCCGTACGCGATCCGCGCCTCGGCGCGGAACGGACTGGGACCGGCGGACAGCGACAGGCTGCGGCCGGGGTCGGTCCCGGTGCCGGGCGGCACGGCCAGCACGCCCTGTTCGAGTTCGCCGCGCAGCCAGGCGGCGATCGCAGGCGTGATCGTGACGTGCGCCTCGTTGGTGTCCGGCGCGAAGCGGACGGCGTCGAACGGTGTCAGGGAAGCGAGGTTCGCGCTGCCCGCGATGTCGAAGAACGGATCGCCGGTCGGCAGCGCGAGCGCGCTGATGCCCGGGACGAAGCAGTGGGACGGATGCAGCGCGACGATGTCGCCGTAGGGCGCGGCGATCGTGTCGAGTTCGGTGAACGAGGCGCGCGAGCCGCCCGGCGCACCGTCCCAAGGCGCGGTGCCCGAAACGGAGACGTTCTGCGTGGTCGTCGAGAACAGGACGCGCAGGCTGCCGCGGAAGATCTGCGTGTTGACGGCGTTCGGCACCGCCCAGACGTCGCCGGTGAGCGAGACCAGGAGGCTGCTGTACTCCCAGCGGATGACCTGCGCCCCGGGGTTGAAGCCCTGCGTGACGCCGGTGCCGCTGCCGTTGGCGATGGCCAGCCGCCGCGGCAGGCCCGGGTACCCGCCTACGGCCGTGAACGCGTCGAGCAGCTGGGCGCGCATCGGATCGGGCTGGCCGGTGGTCCCGGCCGGCGAGGTCAGGTGGTAGAGCAGCATCTCGCGTGCGGCGGGGCGCTGCAGGGTCGCCAGGAACGCCGCCGCGTCCGCGGATTGTCCCGAGAAGAAGCTGATCCAGTACTGGAGCCCGAGCGGGATGTCGGCGCCGCCGTGCGGGGCGTCGAACGAGACCCACGTGCGCACGCGGTGCGGGATGGCGTGCGACTCCATGTACGCGAGGGCGTAACGCGAGCACAGCCCGCCCATGCTGGCCCCGACCAGCGCCAGCGTGCGGTCCGGCGGGAGCATCGACTGCAGCCGCTCCAGCAGCGCCTCCACGACGAGGCCGTTCTGCTCGACGGCAACGGTCGCGTCGGTGAAGTTGAGCACCACGGCGTCGAACCCGTCGGCGCGCAGGGTCTCGATCAGATCCTGCTGGTCGAGCAGCGCGTAGAGCTCGTCCCAGTTCATGCTGTTGTCGAGGTCGAAGCCCTCGATCACGACGACGGGGTTTTCGATCGCGGTGTGCCCCGGCGCCAGGGCGACGTAGGCGTCGCCCGTTCCCAGCTGCCCCTGGAAGGGAATCGTCGCGGTGACGTGAAGCGTGTCGTCCGGGGCGGGCGTGGCGAGCGCCGCGACGTCGAAGGTGAACCGCGCCTGCGCCCGGGTCCCGTCGGCGCGTTCGATGCGGGCGGTGAGTGTTCGCGCTCCCCTCGCCGTGTAGTGCACGTGCACGCCCTCGCCGGGCGCGACCGGGCGCGGCCCGAGCCCGTCCGCGAAGTCGATTGTCACCGCGCGCGGCGGCGAGCCGGCATCGGTAAAGCAACGCTCGGGGTCGAGCGCGAAGGTGACGTCCGCCCCGCGATACGTGCGGGACACGAGCGCGGCGGCCGCGACCGCGCGCGAGGCCACCAGCGCCGCGGCGTTCACCGGCTCGAGCCGCCCGCCCGCGTACCGCAGCGAACCGTCGTCCAGCGCTCCGGGCCGCACGCGCTCGAACGCGCGGTCCAGCAGCGCCAGCGGGATCACGCCGGAGCGGTACCGGGCCCGGGCGCCGGCGTCGAGCGTGGCGAGATCCGGCCCGGCGGGAGCGGCGAGCGATGCGCGGCGCAGCTCGTCGTAGGCCTGCCGCCACGTCCGGTCCCCGATGGCGGGCGTCGCTGCCGAACCGTCGAGCCGCTCGAGGTGCGCAATCGGGAGCACGCGATCGTAGATCACACCCGTGCGCGAGAGCGGCTCGAGCGCGCGCAGCGGCTCGTTCCAGTTCGCGGGCAGCGGCATCACCTGGGCGCGGACGGAAACCGTGGGGAGCGGGCCGAGCAACGTCACGCTCGCGACGAATATGGCCAGGCAATACCGGCCGATGGCAGGCATCCGGGAACCCTCGAGGCCTGTGGGGACTGCCGCGCGCACCGGCCGGAAGGGTAGCCCCAACCGTTCGTGTGCCGCCAGCCGAGAGTGCGGGCTGAGAGTGCGGGCGAGATTGCAGACTGCGCTCCAACCGCATGACGATCGCCCGGCCGCGCGGCCGGCGGTCATACGGCTGCGGCCACCCCGAAGGGCGGCCGCAGGAAACCCGCTACCGAGTCGGCCCGCGGGGGCCGCCTCGCGTCACCGCAGGAGCGCGAAGCGCCGGTTGAACACCTTCCCGCCCGCGACGTAGCGCACGAAGTAGAGCCCGTGCGGCGCCTGGCCTCCCGGCGTCGCGCCGGACCAGGTCGCCACATGACGGCCCGCCCCGACCGGTCCGCTGGCGATCACCGCCACCTCGCGGCCCTGCACGTCCATGATGCTCAGGTGCACCTGCGCTTCACGGGGAAGCTGGTAGCCGAACTGGATCACGCCGCGCGAAGGATTCGGCTGCACCGGCCCGAGCGCGAACACCGTCACCGGCCCCAGGGTCGGCACGCCGCTCACGTGGTCGTCGATCGTGAAAGCGGCGTCGCTCGCGTCGCTGCCCGTGTTGCAGCCGGCGTCGTGAGCGCGCACCTGCAGGAAGGCCGTTGTCGTCATCGGTGCCGTCACGGTCCAGAGGAACGAGCCGGTGTTGGGGATTCCCGCTGCGATCACTTCCGGGTACGTCGCGCCGCCGTCACGCGACAGCAGCAGGTCCACCGCCGTGACGCCCACGCTGTCCGTCGCGGTCCACTCCAGCGTGGCGACACCGTCCACACCGAACGCTTCACCACCGTTGGGATGCAATACGGTGGCCTCGGGCGCCGTCACGTCGTCATCGTTCAGGATCGTGCCCGTGCCGGTGCCGGTCGCGATCGCGGCGCCGACGGGACTCGAGAGCACCACCGTGAACGTCTCGGCGGGCTCGCCGCAGCTGTCGGCGACGACGTGCACCGTGATGGTGTCCGTCACGGCCAGCGCCGGGAACGTCAGCCTGCCGGACGCCGGCTGGAAGTCCGCGTTCGCCAGCGTCGCGGTGCCGTCCACGGCGAGGTACTGGACCGTGACGGGCGTCGCCGACGGATTCGAGAGCGTCACCGGGAACCGGAACGGGGTCAGGCCGCCCGTGCCCTCGAACGCGGTGACGTCGCCGATCGCGAGCAGCGGCGTACCGTCGTCGTTCGTGATCGTTCCTGTTCCCGTGCCCGCCGCGATCGTGGCGCTGACCGGGTTGGAGAGCGCGACCGAGAACGTCTCGTCGGGCTCCTGGACGGTGTCGCCGTTCACGAGCACGTCGAGCGTCTGGCTGGTGACGCCGGGCGCGAACGTCAGGCCTCCGCTGGCCGCAGCGAAGTCGCCGCTGCCCGCCGTCGCGGTGCCGTCCACGGTCGCCCAGTCGACGCTGGTGAGCACTCCGCTCGCCTGCGACAGCGTCACCGTGAAGCGGTAGAGCGTCGTCCCGCTGCTGCCCTCAAGATGCTGCACCGAATCGATGGACAGCGCGGGCATCGCGTCGTCGTTCGTGATCGTGCCCGTGGCGACCGCGTTCCCCAGCGTGGCGCCCGAGGGCGAGGACAGCGTGACGCTGAACGCCTCGCTGTTCTCGTACTTCGTGTCCCCGTTCACGTTCACGCTGATGCTGCCGGTGAGCTGGCCGGCCGGAATGTTCAGCGTGCCGCCGGCCGCGACGTAGTCCCCGTCCGCGGTCGTCGCGGTGTTGTCGGAAGTGCTCCACGCCACCGAGACCGCGCTCGCGCTGGCGTTGGAGAGCGAGACAGCGAAGACCAGCGGGGCCGTACCGCTGTTGCCCTCGGCGATCGCGGCGGAGGACGCGATGGCGACAACGGGCAGCGCGTCGTCGTTGAGGATCGTACCGGTCGCGGCCACGGTCGTGCCCAGCGTGGCGCCGGTGGCGCCCGTGAGCGTCACGCCGAACGTCTCGTTGAGCTCGTACTTGGTGTCGCCGTTCACATTCACGTGGATCGTGCCGGACGTCAGCCCGGCCGCGATCGTGATCGAGTCCGTCGCGGCGGCGTAGTCGTTGTCCGCCACGGTCGCGGTGCCGTCCGACGTCTGGTAGCGCACCGTGACGGGCGTGGCCGCGGCCGCCGACAGGTTCACCGTGAAGTTGAACGCGGTCGTGCCGCTGTTGCCTTCATTCACGCTCGGGCCCGTGGCGAGGGTCGCGATCGGCGGGGCGCCGCTGGTCACGTGCACGATGGCCGCGGCGGCCGTCTGGCCGTCCGGGTTGGTGATCGTGACCGTGTAGTGCTCGCTGCCGACGCTGGCGGTGGCCGACGTGGCGTTGAGCACGAGCTGCACGGTCGTGGGTGTCAGGTACGTCGCCGACACGACACTCGGCGGCGTTCCCGTGGCCCCGCTGCTGGTGATGCTGGCGGCGAGATGGCTGAAGGCCCTGCCGGACGGCGGGTTCGTGCCCGGATCGTAGAAACCCGAGCCGCTGGTGGAGACGCCCGTGAGCGTCAACGTCACCGACGACTGCCCGACGGTGATGTCCGCCAGCGCGCTTGGCGTTGCCGGCGGCGGCGCGATCAGCTTCGCCACACGCACGCCGTAGGAGTTGGCCGCGTTGCAGAACTGGCTCACGCTCCACATGGTCATGTCGTCGGTCGGATCGAGGCTCACGTACGTGTAATCGCCCCAGCGCCGTCCGGTGCCCGAGGAACCCGGATCGCTCGTCGGGTTGTACGCCGTCGCGCTGCTGGTCAGCATCGTGGTGGCCTGCATCGTGCCGGCGGCGTCGGAGGCCAGCCTGCCGAACACGGCGGCGTTCGCGTACTCGCTCGTGCCCGCCGTGGTGAACGTCCCCGCCACGTGGCCCTGCCCGGACACCATGATCGACGGGATGATCAGGTTGCGCTGGTCGGCCGTGTTCGAGGCGCTGGCCGTGTAGACGAGGCCCGACTGCACCACGGTCGGCGTGCCGCTGCCGACGGGCACGTTGAGCTGGTACCAGCGCACGCCGTCGCGCGAGGCCGTGCCGGTGCCCGCGCCGTTGTAGGTGGTGCCGACGTTGTGCGCCGTCCACAGCTGGCCGTTGCGGATGTGGGCGGCGAACAGCCGGTCGTCGACGCAGTTCAGGTAGCCATTGGCGCTCCTCGTGTTGCCGAGGTGCGGCGTGTTCAGCGGCGCAAGCCACGTGGAGACCGTGATCGGGATGTTGGCCGAGATGGTGGGCGTGCCGCCAGGGTTCGAGATGCGCCGCATCTGGAGCAGGCCGAAGGACGCGTTGTCCTCACCGATGATGTAGCCCTCGGTCGCGGCCGGGTCGAAGTTGTCCACGCCCTGAGGTGTGTAGGGGCCGGCGCCCGATGCGGTCGCGAGCTGCCGGAACGCGGTGATCACGATCGGGCCCGTGCCCATGATCGAGCTCTTGCGCACGACGTAGGCGTCGGTGCCGTTGTACGACTGGCTCGTCCCGCAGAAGTCGTTCGTGCCGATGTAGAGCGCGTTCGCGTCCAGACCCAGGGTCGGATAGTCGGCGAGGCACGTGCTCGAAATCGTGGGTGGCGTGGTGTCGATGGGGATGTAGAAGTAGGTCCACGTCGTGGCGGCGGTGATGATGCCGTTGCTGGCCGCGTCGCTCACCGCGAGCAGGATGCGGTTGGGCGTCGAAACGTTGATGATGATCAGGAACCAGCGGCCGGTCAGCCGGTCGTAGCGCACGCGCGGATCGCTCGTGTACGAGCCGTTGACCACCGAGGAGAAGAACACGTCGGGGTTGGCGTTGAGCACGCCGTCGGCGGTGCCCGTCGTCTTGTTGAACGTCACGAGCCGGCCGTTGACGAACACGACGAACTGCGTCGGGCCGACCGCACCCATGTTGTCCGGCGGGAACGAACTGGTCGGGTTGGTCCCCGACAGCGTGGCGGCGGTGAAGTTGACGCCGATCGGCTGCGGGCTCATGACCTGCGTGGCCGACAACGGTGTGTTGGTGCGGCCGCCGGGCACCAGGTCGCCGAACGCGACGGCGTCTGGCGAGCCGGGATTCACGGGCAGGTGCGCGCGATCCGGCGGAATGTGGTGGTCCTCCTTCTCCTCGGCATCGCGCTCGGGGCGCAGGCCAGCAGCGTCCTCGACGGCCTGGCGACGCATGATGTCGGAGACGCGCTCGGCGAAGCCGACCGCGCCCATGCTGGTGGCGTAGCGGACGGCGGGATCGCTTGCGGGGCGAACGGCGCTGCGCGCGGGCGAGGCCACGGCGAGCAGCGCGAGGAAGGTGATCGACAGGCAGGCCAGGCGTTGCGTCGGCATCACGATGCCCTCGGGGGAGGTGTGAGGTCTCGGTAGGTGCGGGATCGGAAAGGCATTCCGACGGCCAGTCAGCGGGGTCGGAGAGTACAACACAATTGTATGTGAACGGCGGGCGCCTGGGGAATCGGAAGTTCACCCCAAGGGCGTGAATTCACCTCCCGGCTGACGCCGCGCGAACGGATCTGCTCTGCTGGGGCAAATGGCGCTGCCCAAACCCGGACGATTCATGAGCCCGCGGTTCATGAGTCGTCCGGGCTGACGGGAGCAGGTGGCACGCCCTGAGGCGGCGCCAGGGACGCGAAGTGTCACTGCGCACCCGCGGCGGGCGACTCCCGGCGCGTGCGCAGCCCCACGGCCGCCGGGGATCACGCGCGCGCCGCGCGGCCCGCGCGTCACATCCGGAACACGCCGAACTTCATCTCCGGGATCGGGGCGTTCAGACTCGCCGAGAGCGACAGCGCGAGCACGTCCCGCGTCTGCGCGGGATCGATCACACCGTCATCCCACAGTCGCGCGGTCGAGAAGTACGGGCTGCCCTCCAGCTCGTACTTCGCCAGCACCGGCTCGCGGATCGCGCGCTCTTCTTCGGGCGAGAGCGACCGGCCGCCTGCCTCGAGCTGCGAGCGCTTCACCTGCACCAGCACGCTGGCGGCCTGCTCGCCGCCCATCACGCTGATGCGGCTGCTGGGCCACATGTAGAGAAAGCGCGGCTGGTAGGCGCGGCCGCACATGCCGTAGTTGCCGGCGCCGAAGCTGCCGCCGACGATCACCGTGATGCGCGGCACCTGCGCGTTGGCCACGGCGTGCACCAGCTTGGCGCCGTCCTTGGCGATGCCGCCGTGTTCGTACGCCCTGCCCACCATGAAGCCCGTGATGTTCTGCAGGAACAGCAGCGGCACGCCGCGCTGCGCGGCCAGCTCGACGAAGTGCGCCGCCTTGAGCGCCGACTCGCTGAACAGGATGCCGTGGTTGGCGAGGATGGCGACCGGCATGCCGTGCAGGTGCGCGAAGCCCGTGACGATGGTGGTGCCGTAGCGCGCCTTGAACTCGTGGAAGCGCGAGCCGTCCACGAGCCGCGCGATCAGCTCACGCGGATCGTACAGCGTGCGCGCGTCGCGCGGCACGACTCCGTACAGCTCCTCGGTGTCGTACGCGGGCGGCTCGGGCTCGCGCAGCTCGAGCCGTACGCGCGTTCCCGCACCGAGGTGCGCGACGATCTCGCGAGCGCGCTCCAGCGCGTCGGAATCGTCCTCGGCGAGGTGATCGGCCACGCCCGAGATGCGCGTGTGGACGTCGCCGCCGCCCAGTTCCTCGGCCGTAACCTCCTCGCCCGTCGCCGCCTTCACCAGCGGCGGACCGCCGAGAAAGATGGTGCCCTGGTTCTTCACGATGATGGTCTCGTCGCTCATCGCGGGCACGTACGCGCCGCCCGCGGTGCACGAGCCCATCACCACCGCGAGCTGCGGGATGCCCAGCGCCGACATGCGGGCCTGATTGTAGAAGATGCGCCCGAAGTGATCGCGATCGGGGAACACCTCCGCCTGAAGCGGCAGGAACGCGCCGCCCGAGTCCACCAGGTAGACGCACGGCAGGCGGTTCTCGAGCGCGATCTCCTGCGCGCGAAGGTGCTTCTTGACCGTCATCGGGAAATACGCGCCGCCCTTCACGGTGGCGTCGTTGGCGACCACCATCATGGCGCGGCCGTGCACCGTGCCGACGCCGGTGACCACCCCGGCGCCCGGCGCCTCGCCGCCGTACAGGCCGTTCGCGGCCAGCGGCGAGAGTTCGAGGAACGGCGTGCCCGGGTCGAGCAGGCGCTCGATGCGCTCGCGCACGAAGAGCTTGCCGCGCGACTTGTGGCGCGCGACCACATCGGCGCCGCCGCCCTGGCGCACCGCGGCGAGCCGCGCGCGCAGGTCGTCGGCAAGCGCGCGGTGGTGAGCGGCGTTGGCCAGGAAATCCTCGGACTTCGGCTCGAGGTGCGACTCGATGCGTTCCATGGGGCCCCATCAGGCGAGCCGCGCCAGGCGCGGCGGTGTGGCGGCACTTATAGCAGATCGGAGCGGGAGAGCGCCGACCAAAGACGGCGGACGGCGACGGGCGGCCGTTGCGCGCTGCACGGCCGCGGGGCCGGGGCGTTGCGAAGCGAGCGGGAAGCCGGCCTCGGTCCCCCGCAATGCCCGGCAACTGCGTCGCCCGGGCGCGGCACGCCGGCTGCTCGGGGTTCGGTGTCCCACGCGCATCCCCGCAACGCCGGAACGGGGCCGGCGCCGCGCACCACATGGCACGGAGGCTCGCCGCAATGACGGTCCAGGGTCGCTTCACCCACATCGCCGCGCTCGCGTTCGGGATTGTCACGCTGACCTTCGCCGCCGGGCGGGTCGCCGCCGCGACGCCCGATCCCGAACGCGCGGCCATCGACGCCGTGCTCGAGCGCTCCGGCCTGCTCGCCGATCCGTACGCGCTGTCGGGCGAGGCCACGTTCGGGACGCAGCGCGTCTCGCGCGAGCTGACCGCGGGGACGCCGCAGGTGAACGTGACGTACGGCGCCGCGGACGCCAACGGCGAGCCGCGCGAGGCCACGGTGATCGTCCAGCGCTGGATCACCGGGACGCTCGAGATCCGCGACCGCGATGCACGCGGCCGCGACCACGTGGTCAGCAAGGACGTGCGCGACTCGTGCGCCCGCCAGGTGACGCTGCGCCGCATGCGCACCGCCGACGATCCGTCGGCCGCGCGCTGGCGCGTCACCACGGTGAGCGCCTGGGTTGGGCTCACGCCGCGCGGCAAGGCGTCGCTGCCGCTCGTGGATCTGGACACGCACGCGGTGAGCAGCGGCTTCCTGAGCACGCTGTCCGACCTCGACGAGCTCGCGGTCTACCCGCAGACGTGCGCCGTGACCGCCCCCGGCGACAGCGTGCGCGTGCTGGTGGGCGGCCTGGACGCCGACGCCGCGGTGTGCGTGTTCGCCGGCGGCCAGCGCGTCGCGGCGCGCCGCAGCGACAGCTCGCACGCGGTGGCGATGGTCAGGCTCGACCGCGCCGGCCTCGCGCAGATCGGCGTCACGGTCTACTCCGGCCGCACGCTGAGCGACGCCTCGGCCCCTGCCGACTCGCGCACGTGGGTGATGCCGATCATGGTCGGCTCGCCCCCGCCGCCGTCGCAGGAGTGGTTCGCGCTCTGAGGGGCTGAAGCGGTCGGGCGGTGGGAATGCACCGGACGCTCGCGACAACGCGCCGCGCGGAATCCCGCGCGGCGTTGTTCGTCCGCCCCGCGCCTGGCACCGGCCGTGGTGCCATGCGCCATTCGTTTCACCTCGAGTTCAGTCCGGGCCGTCTGCGGGAGCGAGGCCCTGGATGAGCGCGGCACACTCACGGCGCAACACCGCCACATCGTGCTGGATAACCGCCCACACGAGAGCGTCGTCAACGGCACCGTACTCGTGAGTGAGCTGGTTTCGGAAATCCACGATCCGTCGCGCCCGCGTGATGGAGTCAGAAGATCACGGGTTCGAACCGCGCGAGCGTCGCAACAGCCTCTCCAATGATGATGAACTCGCGTTCGACCGACGAGCGCACGAGCCGGCTTGCTTGATACCGGGCGACGTCGAGACCCTGGACCGCCGCGGTGATCGCGTCGCATGACTCGTCGATATCGGCGAGGTAGGCACGCGCGTCACGCGGCATACAGCATGCGCCTCGTGCGCTCGATGTCGCGAGCGATGTACAAGTTCTTCGCGGCGCCAGCCATGACCAGATCCACCTTCAGGCCCAGCAGGACCCTGAGTTCGTCCAGCACGCCGAAGTGGGCATCGACGCGCGCGTACGGCTCCATGGCGGCGAACTCGACCAGCAGGTCCAGGTCGCTCTCGCCCTGCCTGAAGTCGTCGCGCAGCGCCGACCCGAACGCGTCCAATCGCACCACACGATGGCGCACGCAGACATCGGCGATCGCTCCGAGCTTGCTTTCGAGAAGATCGGTCATCGGAAACCCCCGAAGGACATCGTACTTGGCGAGGCCGGGGAGCGCCGCGGACCCGGGAGCGCACGGGCCGGCTCGCGGACTTGCCGGATGGCCGACATCTCCGCGCGGTTTGGCCCGAACATCTCGCGGGAACCCCTGCGGCAGTGAAGCTGGCCTTCCCACCCCGGGGACCCGTCCCGGACGGCTACCGACCCGCCGGCGGCGGCCGGCCAACCGCCCTTCCACCGGTCCAAACCGTCCGCCCTCCTGCGAACGACCGCCAAGGCCCACAGCCTTGCTGCCTCCGGGGCATGGGGTTACCTTGCTCAACAGGTCAGATGAGGCGTGTGCCTGCCGTCTTCGTTCAAACCTCAAGAGGCCGCCCATGAAGCAGCTGCACGCGCTTCGCTCCCTTGCCAGGGTGCTCCCGCTTCTGGCGCTCCTGCTTGCCGCACCGAACACCGCGCTCAGCCAGGTGACAGATCCCGGGCCGACGGTACTGGCGCCCGAGGCGCGCGCGAGACTGGCGCAGGCCGCAGGAGATTCGCGGGTCGCTCCGTGGCAGCGCGACTTCATGCTGCGGATGGCCCGCACGGGCACCACTTCCACGCCCGATTCGTGGGCGACGGGCCTGCGCGCTGCGCTGCCCGCGCATGCGTCGGGCGCCGCGGACGGCTGGTGGAATGCGCTGCCCACCACGCCGGAGCCGTGGGACAACCACAGCGCGATCTACGACCCGGTGCGCGACCGCATGGTCGTATTCGGGGGCGAAACAACGAACGGCAGCAGCTGGAACGAAGTCTGGGCGCTGTCGCTGGCGGGTACGCAGGGCTGGACGCGGCTGACTCCTTCCGGAACCTTGCCGAGCGCGCGGTACGGCCACAGTGCGATCTACGACCCGGTGCGCGGCCGCATGGTCGTGTTCGGGGGCTTGTCGAACACCGGCACCGACCTCACCGACGTTTGGGCGCTGTCGCTGGCGGACACGTCGGCCTGGACGCTGCTGGCTCCATCCGGAACCTCACCGATTGCACGGTGGCACCACAGCGCGACCTACGACCCGGTGGGAGACCGCATGGTGGTGTTCGGGGGCGAAACGATGTCCGACCCCTTGGGCGCCACCTCCCTCAACGACGTCTGGGCACTGTCGCTGGCGGGAACGCCGGCCTGGACGGAGCTGGCTCCCTCCGGAACCCCGCCGAGCGCGCGGTACGGCCACAGCGCAATCTACGACCCGGCGGGCCTCCGAATGGTCGTGTTCGGGGGCCTCTCGGCCGATTACCAACTGCTGAGCGAAGTCTGGGTAGTGTCGCTGGCGGGCACGCCGGCCTGGACGCAGTTGTCTCCGTTGACATCTCCCATAGGAACCCTGCCGAGCGAGCGGGCCTGGCACAGTGCGATCTACGACCTTGTGCGCAATCGCATGGTGGTGTTTGGGGGCTTCTCGGCCTACTCGCCCTACAACCCCGGGCCCGTCATCTCGAACGTGGTGCTCAACCCGGCCACGCCGGCGGCGGGCGCTCCCGTCACGGTCAGCGCCCAGATCACGGACGCTGTGTCGCTGCTCGCCGCGTACCTGTACTACAAGATCGGCAGCGGGCCCTTCACGACGGTGAACATGACCGCCTCGGGCACGACCTGGTCGGGGACGATTCCCGCCCAGGCCGACGGGGTCACGGTGAGCTACTACATCCGCGCCATCGATACGGCGAACAGCGTCGCCTTCGATCCCGCTAACGCGCCGACCGCGACCCTGAGCTACACGATCGGGGGTGGCGGCGGCCCGACCACGGGGCTCTTCATCAACGAGTTCGTGGCCAGCAACACGGTCGGGATCACGGACTCGCTCGGAGGTCACCCCGACTGGGTCGAGATCTACAACCCGGGCAGCACGTCGGTGAATATCGGCGGCATGTACGCGACCGACAATCTCGCGATGCCGACGAAGTACCAGATCCCGACCGGGTATGCGATCACCGTGGTGCCGGCGCACGGCTACCTCTTGTTCTTCCCGGATGCCAACCCCACCTTGGGGCCGCTGCACATGAACTTCTCGCTCAGCAAGAACGGCGAGCAGATCGGGCTCTACACCGCGGCGGGAGCGGTCATCGACACCGTGACGTTTGGGGCACAGACGTCCGACGAGTCCCAGGCCCGCGTGCCGGACGGAAGCACGACGTGGCAGTTCCTGACCACGCCCACGCCGGGGGCCAGCAACACCGGCGGGGGTAGCAGGAACGCGGTGCGCGCCGTCAGCGGGAACGCGGCGAGCGGCGCCAGCGACGTCTGGGCGCTGTCGCTGGCGGGCACGCCGGCCTGGACGCAACTGGCTCCCTCCGGAACCCCGCCGAGCGCGCGGGAAGGCCACAGTGCGATCTACGACCCGGTGCGCGACCGCATGGTGGTGTTTGGGGGCGACTCTTCAGGCACTGGCTACACTGGCTACTACGACGCCTGGGCGCTCGCGTGGAGCCCGCCCGACGTGATCGCTCCGACCGTGCAGGTCTTGTCGCCCAACGGCGGCGAGGTGCTCGACGGGTGCGGGCCACACCCACTGACGTGGAGCGCGACCGATAACGTCGGCGTGCAATCCGTGGATCTCTACCTCTCGCGCACCGGCCCATCGGGTCCGTGGGAGTTGCTCGCGTCGGCCATCGCCAACACGGGCACGTACGATTGGCACGTCAGCGGCGCCGCGGCGAACAACAGCGCCTACCTGCGCGTGGTCGCGCGTGATGACGCCGGAAACCGCGACAGTGCGATGAGCGCCGCGGCGTTCACCGTGCGCCCGGCGCTGCAACTGACGGCGCTGGTCGTGGACAGTGGCAAGGTCGGGGACACGATCAAGATATCCGGGCAAGGGCTCTTGCAGGCATCCAAGGTGCGCATCGGCGGGGTGACGGCGCAGAACTGGGGGGCTTCAACGGACGACACGCTACGCGTGATGCTGCCCCCGGATGCGCTGTCGGGACTCGTGGAAGTGGACGGCCCCTGCGGCACGATACAGAGCACGGCGCTGGTGTCCGTGCTGCGCGAGGTGCGGTTGCATACGGCGCAGACGCCGAACAACAACGAGAACGCGTACCTGGCGGCGGTGGGGCTGCCGATTGCGAGCAACCTGACGACCGCGACGGGCGTGCCCGTGTCGGCGCTGAGTCTGCCGGGGAGCGCGGAAACAGCCTGGCGGGTCTCGAGCTATGACCCGGTGCTGGGCTACGTGAACACGGACAGCCTGCGGATCGGTCACGGGTACTGGATCCAGACGAAGGACGCGTGGCGGGACAGCGTGAGCGGAACGGTGACGCGCGGCGGCGCGGACGTCGTGGTCAGCATGGTGACGCCGGGCTGGCACCAGCTGGGCAACCCGTACCCGGACACGATCTCGATCGCGGACCTCCACGTCCGGCTGAGCTCGGGCACGCACGCCTATGCGAACCAGATCGCGTTCGATAAGAACGTGTGGATCTGGAATAGCGACCAGATGCGCTACGACTCCGCGGACACACTCGCGATCCCGGTGGGCGGCACGTTCTGGGTGAAGGTGATGACGAGCGATGTGCAGGGCCGGCTGCTGATCGGTCCCCCGGGGAGCGGGGTGTCGCCGGGAACCCCGGCGTCGGCTCCCGTGGCGCCGGACTGGTCGGTGCGGCTGACGGCGCGGCAAGGCTCGTGGGTGACGACGCCGGTCGTGCTGGGCGTGGCGGCGCTGCAGGGCGGCCGGGCGCACCCGCTGACCGCGCTGGCGCCGCCGGATCCGCCGGTGTCGCGGCTGACGCTGGCGCTGAGCGATGCGCGGGGCGAGGAGTACCTGGGCCGGATCCTCGACCGCGCCGAGGCGAGCGAGTGGCAGTTGCAGGTGAAGGACGCGGCGGCCCCGGGCGAGGTGCAGCTGGTGGCGGAGGCCCACGGGTTGCCGGCGGGCGCGAGGCTGCTGCTGACCGACGCGGCGAGCGCCCTGGAACTGGAGATCGTGCCGGGCCGGCCGCTGGTGCTGGCGGCGACAGGTGGGGCGCGGACGTTCCGCGTGCAACTCGCGACGCAATCGGGCGCGCCGGTGACCGGGATCACGGAGCGTATCCGCCCCTATCCGAATCCGTTCCGCGGCCAGACGGGGTTCCTGTTCGCGGTGGCGCGTGCGACCGGGTTGCAGGTGGGGATCTACGACCTGGCGGGGCGACTCGTGCGGACGCTGGAGCGGAAGGCGGACGGTGCGGGCGAGTACGTGATGGTGTGGGACGGCGCCGACGCGGCGGGACGGTCGCTGACGGCGGGCGTCTACTTCGCGCGCTGCCGGGGCGGCAGCGTGAGCGCGGAGCTGCGCGTCGTCATGTTGAGGTAGGCGCGGCAGGGGCCGGTGCCGAACCGGCCGCCCGTAAAATCGCGCCGCGCGGAGATGCGCGCGGCGCGATTCGTTTCCGCCCCGGCGCTACCGACTCGCGCTCATCGCAGCCATCTCCTCGCGGTTCGGACCGTAGAGTCCCGGCGCCACGCCGCCCGCGAGACGGCACATCAGGGCGAGCTGCCCGCGATGGTGGATGAGGTGCATGAGCAGCACGGACCAGAGGATGTCGCCGGCCCGCATGTCGTGACCCATGAATGGGACCACGCGGTCGAGGTCCGCGGACTGCAGCGCCTCGATTCGCGCCACCGCCTCGGCGTGCACGCGAGCGTAGCCCTCGGCCAGCGCCGCCACCGTGCGCGGACGCTCCAGCCCCGGCAGCTTGGTGCTGAAGTCGAAGTGGCGCGTGACCACGCCATCGGTGATGTAGCCGTCGATTTCGGCGAGGTGCCAGGCGAGCTCGCCGAGCGAGCGCCCGCCCGCGTCGGGACGGAAGTCGTACTGGCTGACGGGCAGGGCCTGGAGCAGCTTCATCGTGGACTGCGACTCGTGCTGCCAGGTGGCAACGAACTGCTGCTGCTCGGTCGTGTTCATGGCTGGCCTCCGTTCGGATGGATGGACGGGCGCCCCGCGGGTCAAGCCTGGCTCCGGCCGACCGGGAGTTGGAGATAGGATGCGGGGCGGCCGCCCCGGGGTGCGTTCAGTCCCTGACCGCATACGCCCACCCGATCGCGTACCAGAACGCGGCGTCGCCACGTCGCTCGAATGCCGGCATGAAAGCGAGTGCGCCGTCGAACTCATCGCTCCCGGCGCTGCCGGTGGCGAGGATCGCCTCGCGCGCCCGCGAGGGAACTGGCCGAACCCGCTGGCCACGTCAAGCACGCGCTCGCGGGCATTCGGCCGGCGTTCCGCGCCAGGGAAGGGCGTTCAGATCGCGCGCACGACCTCGTACTTCTTCGGGTCGCCCACGAACCGCGCCTTGTTCGAGTCGCTGGCGAAGAAGTACGGCCCGCCCGCCCACCAGGCTTCGGGCGACCTCGCCGAGGGCCAGAACCGCGTACCGCTGACAGGATCGCGCAGCAGCCCGCACCACAACTCGGGCGCCCTGGCGAAACGGCGCAGGTTTCGACCGTTCGCGAACCGGTAGACCTCGCCGTTCACGCGCGAGTGCAGCGAATCGGCGAGCGACCCGATCTCGTTCGGATCCACCGGGTCCCACAGCGCGCGCTGCATGTGGAAGAGCGCGAACTCGGAGTCCACGATCGGGCCCGACGGGCCCGAGTAGCCCGCTCAGGTGAAGCGGGACGTGGACGGAACCGGGGCAGCCGGCGCCCTCGCGGAGCGGACCGCCAGGGCGGGCTGCGCGATCATCACGCACATCACGAAGAAGAACGCGATTCTGCCGACTCGCATGCGCGGGACGCCTCCAGGATCCGGACGGACCGCACGCGGCCTGCGGCGCAGGCCGACGTGCGAAGCGTGGAGTCTATCACGCGGGCCGCGCCCGGGATTACTGCGCGTTCGCGCGCTGCAACCGGATCGAGCCGTTGACCGTGCTGGCGGACACCTTCGCACCGCCACGGCCAACGGTGGCGGTCACGTGGCGCGGGCCAAAGTGACCGGCGGTCGTCGCGGGAAAATCCGACTTCACGTCGCCGTTCACGGTCGAGCACGAGACGTCCGCGTCGGTGGCCGCCGGCAGCGCGAGCGTGATGCTGCCGTTCACGGTGCTGAAGTCGAGCTTGTCCCGCGCGGCCAGGCGGCCGAGCGTGGCGTGCACGCTGCCGTTGACGGTCGAGGCCTCGCAGGCGCCCGCGGTCTCCAGCTCGCACTCGCCGTTCACCGTATGCGCCTTGACCGGGCCGGTCAGCCCGTGCGCGCGCACGGCGCCGTTCTCGTTGTTCGCGACGAATGCGACACCTGCGGGCACCTTGACGTGGAAGTTCACCTCGACGTCGTTGGCGCGGCCGGAGATGCCGAAACTCAGGTGCGCCTTTTCGCAGGGCGAGGACTTGCCGGGATAGACGGCGCAGATCGTGATGCCGTGCGAGTCCTGGTCGACCTTGATCCGGACGTTCGCGGGGTCGTCCCGCTTGCCGTGCTTGTCGGCCACGACCTCCACGCGGTCCCCGGTGCCCGGCTCGGCAACGATCTCGCCGTTGACGCCGTTGATCTCGAGCCTCTGGCCCGACGCGAGCGCACCGCTCCAGTTCCACGCCTCCTGGCGGTTGGTCTCGCCGGCCAGGGCCCGGCTGCTTCCCGCACTCAAGCCGATCAAGGTGGCGCCGATGGCGCCGAGCATCGCAAGCGGTCGCGCGATGCGGAATGGAGTGCTGTTCATGGATCCTCCGCCAGCGGCGCGCGGGCGCCTGCGGCACTGGAAGCTCGTTGGAGCGAAGTGGCAGGACGGCGCCGGCGGTCGCGCGGCCCCATCCCCTTCCGTCCCTACGGAAACCCGGGCGCGCAGGTTGCCTCCCGGAGCACCGGGCCGTCAGCGCCCGCTGGCGCGCTGCAGCCGGACCGAACCGTTGACCGTGCTCGCGCTCAGGTGCGCCCCGCCGTGTTCCACCGTGGCGCTCGTGTAGAAGTGGTGCCACTGGCCCGCGGCGGTCGCGGGGAAGTCGGACTGGATCGCGCCGTTCACGGTGGAGCCCTCGACATCGGCATCGAGTCCCGCGGGCAGCGACAGCGTGACGCTGCCGTTGACCGACTTGAACGCCAGCGTGTCGCTGGCATCCGCGTGGCCGATCGTGGCGAAGACGCTGCCGTTGACCGTGGAGGCCTCGCCACGGCCCGCCGTCTCGATCTCGCACTCGCCGTTGACCGTGCGGGCCCGCACCCCGCCGGTGAGCCCGCGCACGTGCACGTCGCCATTGATCGTGTTCGCCACCAGGTTCACGCCCGCGGGCACGTTGACGTGGAACTCCACCTTCACGTCGCTGACCGTCTTGCGGTGACCCGGCGACGCCGCCAGGTGCTCGCACGGCGAATCGCAGCCGGGGTAGATCGCGCAAATCGTCACGCCGTCCGCGGTCGGGACCGCGACGATGCGCACGTCGTCGGCCGCGGTCTTCCTGCCCGTGATGCTGGCCAGCACCTCGAGCCGATCCCCGGCCGCGCGCGCGGCCACGACCGCGCCGTTGATGCCGTTGATCTCCACCGTGCGGCCCACGGCCACGTCACCGACCCAGTTCCACGTCCGCTCCCCTTTGGCGCTGTCCGCAGCCCAGCCGTCGCGGCCGATGCCGAGACCGGTCAGCGTGAGGCCCATGGCGGCGAGAAACGCGAAACGCCCCGCGATCCGGTCGGGTGGACGCGTCATTTGTTCTCCTCCTCCGTCGCGACGGGCGGGCGCGGTGCTTGCGGCAGCGGCAGCTCGTTCGAGCGCAGCAGCTGGATCAGGCCCTGGAAGGACTGCAGCTCGAGCGACGAACCGCCGCCGCCGAGCGTGAACACGAATCGTCCCGCCTCGCCGCGGCCACGGGCCGGCGGCGTGACGTCGTTCTGAAACGCGCCCCGGAAACTCCGCACCGACACGTCCACGTCCGCTCCCCGCGGCACGCCCACGCGCAGGTTGCCGTTGTGCGACGCCAGCCGGTAGCGCCCGCGCGGCTGGAAGGGAGAGAGGAAGAACACGCTGCCGTTGACCGAGCTGGCGTCGACCTGCGCGGACTCCACGTCCGCGAGCTGGATGTCGCCGTTGACGCTCTCGGCGTCGATGCCGCCGACCACGCGCTCGAGCCGCACGAGGTTGTTGACCGAAGAGGCCGACACCCGGCCGCGCGCGTCCAGCACCCGCACCAGCCCCTCGATCGAGTGCACCTGGATCGCTCCGCGCGTCTGGCGCGCCACCACGTCACCCTGGACCGAGCCCGCGTCGACCCCGGCCTGCACGCCGTCGATGTCGATCCGGCTCTCAACGCTCGACAGGCGGACCGGCATCCACTCCGGGACGTATACCGTCACGTCGCCGAACGCAGGCTCCCCGCGGCGGCTCACGACGGTGACGAAGAGCGTGCCGTTCTGCACCCTCGGCAGCAACCGGTCGCGCCGTCCGTGGTGTGCGACGATACGCACCTCGTTGCGCGGCCACGCCTGCGCCCCGATCGTGCCCGAGAACGTGTTCACCTCGAGCGTGGTCCCGCGCGGCACGGTGAGCGTGGTCTCGCTGCGCACCTGCGGTCCGACGGCACCTGCCAGCGACGCCAGCTCCCACGATGCGGCCGGACACGAAGGACCGTCGATGACGAGCGCCGACGGTGGCGGCGTGCGGTCCAGCGCCTCGTGCAGCGCACGCGCCAGGTCCACGAGCTCCTGCAGGTCGCGCGGCAGCGGCAGGCGCTCCTCCGAGGCAGGCGCTGCCGGTGCCGCAGGCGCGGTGAGCGCGACCGGCGTGGCGGGCGTCGTCGGCACGGCGGGCGCCGTCGCCAGCACCAGGACGGACAGCACGCACGCGAGCATCACGTCACACCCCCGCCATCGCGGACGCGCGGCGCATGAGGTCGAGCTTGCTGTGCATGGTGGAGACGAAGTAGTCCTGCAGCTCGCGATTGGCCGGATCCTGGGCCAGCGCGCGCCGCGCGTCCTCCGCCGCCTGGCGGATGAGCGCGAGGTTCTTTTCCAGCACGGCAACGGTCCTGGGATCAAGCTTGCCCTGCCCGCGGTCGAGCGCCTGCTGCAGCTGAGCAATCTCGCCGTCCACACGCGCCGCGTCGAACGTGGCCAGTTGCGCCGTGGTGTCGGAGGATTGGGCACCCGCCAGCTGCCCCGCGGCGGATGGAGCGTGGCGGGCGCCGAGCGCAAACCACGCCACGCCCGCGGCGACCACGACCGTGGCCGCAGCGGCAGCAAGCGCCGGCCAGATGCCATGCGGGCGCCGGCGCGGCAGCGCGAGAATGCGCTCGCCGGGCGCGCCGATGGAACCCGCCGTGCCGATTCGCGTCGCGATCCCCGCCCAGAGATCGTCCGGCGCCGGCGGGTCCATCAGCGCCCGCGCACGCTCCTTCACGGCGCGCAGGCCTGCCAGCAGGTCACTGCAGTCCGCACACGTCTCGAGGTGCCGCTCGCACGCGTCGCGTTCACGCGGCGCGAGCCCGCCGTCGAGGTACTCCGAAAGCCGATGCGTCCAGGTGTCGTTCATGGTTCGACGCGCCCCTTCACGCGAGGTGCCGGCGAAGCAGCATCCGGGCCCGATGCAGCTGCGCCTTGGTGGTGCCGGTGGAGATGCCGAGCAGCGCGGCGATCTCCTCGTGCCGGTAGCCTTCGATGTCGTAGAGGACGAAGATCGCGCGCGCGCCGTCGGGCAGCCTGTCGATCGCGGCCTCGAAATCCATGCCGAGCTCACGGCCGTTCGCGCGCGCCGGGAGGTCATCGAGGATCTGGTCGTCCGCGAGGAAGCGCGCACGGTGCGTCGCGAACGCCGCGCGGCGGCTCAGGATGAGGTTCACCGCGAGCCGGTGCAGCCACGTGCTGAAGCGCGCCTCACCGCGGAAAGTGCCGAGCTTCTGCCAGGCGCGGACGAAGACGTCCTGCGTGAGCTCGGCCGCGAGCTCGGGCCCCGTCATGCGGCGCGCCAGGGCCCAGACGCGGCCCTTGTGCTCCTCGTAGAGGCGAGCGAAGGCCCGCGCGTCTCCGCGCGCGGCCAGGGCGACGTCGTCTCTGGTCTCGAGAATCGGGGACAAGACAGGTCGGTCCTGGGCCGGAAGGCGCAACTGCCAGGTGGCGGTGAGGGTCATACATCCGGTTGGACGCACGACCAGGCACCAAGGTTGGAAGACGGCCGGCGTGCGGGCAACGATCGCGTCCCCGGCGCGGCGGCGCAGGCGACGAGTGCGGCCCGCCCGGAGCGCAGGGCGCATCCCCGGGACCGCGGGGTCAGGAAGTCGTCAGGCAGCGACGGGGATCGCGCGGGAGGGCGGGAGCGCGGCGCGGGATCGCGACCGGCTCAGCGCCGGCGATCGCGCGGGAACGCGGGAACGCGGAGCGCGGCGCGGGATCGCAATCGGCTCAGCGCCGGCGATCGCGCGGGAACGCGGAGCGCGAACTCAGGCCGCGGGGCCGAGGCGCTGCGCGAGACGGCTGACGGCCCAGAGCACGGCCTGCGTGACGCGACCCTCCACGCGCTGCGCGGTCTGCCGCGGGGAGAGGACGCGGAGCGTGTGCTGCAGCACGCGACGACCGCGCCTCGGGGTGGAAACTCGTTTCATGATGTCTCTCCTTGCGGGCGCTCCAGCGCGCCATCACGGGGGATGATTGAATCGCAACCGCGGTCTTGGTATCGGCGGGCACCGCGGCCGAATGAAGAGGCGGCGGACCCTTCAGCCTTCGCGGGTGACTCGGATCAGCGCTTCCATGTGATCGAGATAACGTTCGAGCGCGCGCCGGCCCGCGGCCGTAAGCCGGAAGCGCGTGCGCGGAATGCGGCCATGGAACGACTTCGTGCACTCGACGTAGCCCGCCTCCTCGAGGCGGCGGGCGTGGACGCTCAGGTTGCCGTCGGTGATGCGCAACAGCGCCTTGAGATCGTTGAACGCCAGCGTGCTGTTGACCGCGAGCACGCTCAGGATCGCGAGACGCACGCGCTCGTGGATGACACGGTCGAGGTCGAGATGCGACGCGGCGCTGCCCGCGGGCGCGGGTGCGCTCTCGATGCGGCGCGTTGCGCCCTTGCGACGCGCGGCCTCAGCCACCGTGCCGCCGCGCGATCCACGCCCCGAACCCGACGTGAACGAGGCCGAAGCCGAGCGCGAGCCAGAGGTTGGCGAAACGCGCGGGCGTCAGCGCCGCGGCGGCGCCGACCGCCATGAACGTCGCACCCATCGCGGGCACGATGCCCACCGAGAACGCCCCGCCGCCGGCCACGGCCGCACCGTAGAGCAGCAGCCACACGCCCGGCAGCAGCGCGTAGGCGTGCGCGTGCACCAGCGCGGCGGTGAGTACGACGCCCGCCGCGGCGGGCGTCGCGAACGCGAGCGTGAAGCGCTGCGCGGGCGCCCCGAACAACGGCACGCCGAGTCGCTGCGCCTTGATTGCGGCGCTCCAGATGCTGATCGCGGCGGCCACGAGCGCCTCGCCGAGCCAGATCGCGACCCAGCGATCCCGCGTGCAGTCACTGGGCGCGATGGCCGCGGCGGCAAGCGCAGTGACGCCGACCGCCACCTCTCCCCAGCCCGAGATGGACGTGAAGGCGCCCGCGCGCTCGATGGCGGTGCGGATCCAGCGCAGGTCCTCCTCAGCGTGCGCGTGCAACGGCAGCGGCGGCGGCAGGTCGTCGGGATCGGATCGGTCGGTGCGCATGGCTGCATGAAAGCGCCGCGGGCCGTGGGCGTCAAGTACTTTGCGGCGACAAGTGCATGGGCGCCCGGACCGCGGACCGGCGGCAAGTCGGGGAACCCCATGCAACGCGCCCGGCCGGTGCGCGTGCGGTCGGGACGTCAGCGCCGCGCCGGCGCCGCGGCGAGGCTCCAGTCGTAGTCCTGAAACGTCACGCTCCAGCCGCGGACGTCCTCGCCCGCGGCGTAGCCCACTGCGGCCAGGACCCCCGCCTCTCCGCCAAAATCGGCGGCGTACCAGTCGAAGATCCGTGCCAGCCGCAACCAACGGCGGCCGCGGTCCACGCGGTTGAACGCGGGGTCGCGCACGAAGGCCCGCATGCGCGCGGCCAGCGTCGCATCCAGGTCGGCGCCGCGGAAGGCGCCCGCGTACAGCGGCGGACACGAGCGCGAGCCGCACCAGAGGGCGACGTGGATGCGGGGATCGCGCGACTCGGCGCGCAGCACGCGCGCGAGCGAGTCGAGCGAGATCGCGCCCCACGGACGCTGCACCGCGCCCTCGCGCAGGATCGCGAAGTCCCCGCGCGCGGGCGGCCACGGACCGTTCGAGAGCGGCGCCGCCAGGCGCAGGAACGCGGCGTTGTAGAGGTTGATCCGGAACGCCGTGCGTTCGGCGGCGGGCAGCGCGCGTTCGTCCACGCGCGCGAGCCGGTCGAGGTAGGCCTCGAGCCGGGGCAGGTCGCGACGGCGCAGCACCTCCCAGTCCGGCGCGCCGCCATGGACGTCGGCACGCAGCAGCGCGTCGAAGTCGTCGTGCAGGCCCGCGGGGAGGCTCGCCGGCGCCGTGGACGCATCGGGCGCTCCTCGCACGTTCACGCGCAGCGGTGGCGGCGCGGGCACGCGCACCGGCGCCGCGCGCACGGGCGCCGCGCACACCGCGCCGCCCGCGCACAGCCACAGCGCCAGCACGA
>CAIXRL010000233.1 GCA_903921835.1 Candidatus Eiseniibacteriota bacterium
GCGCGCGCCGTCCGCCTTCACGCCGGGCAGCGCGAAGAACACGTCCCCCGGGCCGACCCTCCGCGAGTCCAGCACCAGGCCGCGCACTTCGGCGTCCACCGCGCCATCGACCCGGGCGCCCGGGAGCGCGGCGAGCAGCTCGCGCAGGGTCACGGCCGGTGCGATGGCGCCGCGACCACGGACGCCTCGAACGTCTGCGAGCCCGCCGCCGGGCCCGGTTCCACGCACCAGAGCCGGCAGCCGCCCGGGAGGGGCAGCGCCGTCCCCGGCGCCGGTTCCTGGCGCACGACGAGACCGCTTCCTTCGAGATGAACCGTGACCTGGCGCAGCGAGAGTCGGCGCAGCGCCTCGCGAACCGGAAGCCCGACCAGCGCGGGCAGCACCCGGCCGAGCGAATCGCGAGGCGGCGACAGATACGCGACGACGGCGCCGCCGCGCTCGACCGGAGCGCCGGCGGCGGGCAGCTGGGAGAGCACGCGCGGGCCCGACCCTTCGAAGGACGCGCGCAGCCCGAAATCGGCGAGCCGCTGTTCGGCCTGGCGGCGCGGCAGCAGGCGCAGGTCCGGAGCGGTCACGGCGGGCACCGCGGGCGGCCGCGACGCGACGGGACTGTTCGAGGGCCCGAGAAGCCCGGAGGGGGAACGCATCAGGTCGAGCATGACCTCGCGGAAGACGGGCGCGGCGGCCTGGCCGCCGTAGTAGACCGTACCGCCGGGCTCGTCGATCACGATCACGCCGACGAGCCGCGGGTGGTCCGCGGGCGCGAGACCCGCGAAGGACGCCATGTACATGCGGTTGCCGTAACGATGCGTGGCCGGGTCCACCTTCTGCGCCGTGCCGGTCTTGCCGGCGATGCGCAGGCCGTGCAGCCGCGCGAGGGTCGCAGTGCCGCTGTCCACGACGGCGCACAGCATCTCGCGCAGCTCGGCGGTGGTCGCCTCGCTGAACACGCGCCGCGCGGGCTGGGGCGACCAGCGGCGCAGCACGCGGCCGTCGGCGCCGCGCAGTTCGCGCGTGAGCAGCGGCTCCATGAGCACGCCGCCGTTGGCGATCGCGGCGTACGCGAGCGCGAGTTGCAACGGCGTGACCGCCACCTCCTGGCCGATGGCGATCGTGGGTGTCGAGCGCGGCTGCCAGGCGCTCACGGGCCGCAGCTTGCCGCCGGTCTCGCCCGGAAACTCGATGCCGGTCAGCTCGCCGAAGCCAAGCGACGTGGCGTAGCGATGGAGCCGCTCGGCGCCCAGGCGGATGCCGAGCCTGCCGCAGACGATGTTGCTCGAGTTCTGGATCGCGCCGAAGAAGGTGTAGCCCGCGTGCGCGTGCGAGTCGCGGATGAACACGCCCGGCAGCAGCTCCGCGCGCCCGGTCTCCGAGGCGACGAAGTATTCGTCGGGCCGCGCCGTCTTCTCCTCCAGCGTCGCGCCCGCGACGACCACCTTGAACGTCGAGCCCGGCTCGTACTGGTCGGTCAGCGTCCAGTTCTTCGCCTGGCCCGCCGGCAGGTGCGGCACGCACGCCGCGGCGCGCACCTCGCCCGTCCACGGGTCGATGAAGATGGCGAAGCCGCGCCTGGCCTTGAGCGTGTCCACGGCGCGCGCGAGGTGCTGCTCGACGATCGCCTGCAGGTCCGCGTCGATCGTCAGCGTGAGCGAGGCGCCGTCGCGGGCCGGGCGGCCCGTCGCTCCCGGCAGCTTGAGCGTGTGCTGGTTGCCCGCGTGCACCATGGTGACCCAGCCCGACTGGCCGCCGAGTTCGGCATCGTATTGCAGTTCGAGACCGTCGGCACCGACGTTGTCGCTGTTCGTGCGCCCGAGAATTTCGGCGGCCGCGTTGCCGAGCCGGTAGTCGCGGCGCGTGTCGTCGTCCACGATCACGCCGGGGAGGCGCAGCGCGCGCACGCGGTCCCCCAGCTCGGGCGGCGCCTCGTTCGCCAGCAGCAGGAAGCCGGGCGTGTTCTCGATGCGACGACGCAGCGCAACTGCCTCGAGTCCGAGCAGCGGCGCGAGGGCGCGCGCGGCGCCAGCGGCGTCCTTCAGCTGCGCGCGGATCACCGCGATGCGGCTCACCGGCAGGTCGTGCGCAAGGACGCGGCCGTTGCAGTCCAGCAGCTCACCACGCCGGGGAATGAGCTTGTGGCGCGAGAGCTGGTTCTCCGCCGCACGGGCGACGAAGTGGTCGTGGAGCGCCACCTGCAGCCAGGCGACGCGCACCCACACCCCGATCAGCAGAAGAAAGAGACCGGCCGCGGCCAACAGCACCCGACTCTTGCGCATGTCCCTGTGGGCCAACTGTTCCCTCCCTGGAAACGGCGGTTCACGCTGGCCGCCGACCCACCTGCGCGGTGCTGCGGCGCGGCCGGCACACACTCACCGGTCGCTCCGTTGGAACGACTGGATCAGTTCACGCGACGACCACGTGCCGCGGCATCCGGCACGAGAACATGCAGCACCCTGCCCGCGAGCGCGGACAGCGAAGCCTCCGACGCGGGCGAGCGCGCCTCGGCCGGCTCGAGGTATTCCTCGGGCAGCAACACCATCCGCTGCGGGTCGGCGGGCCGCAGTCCGATGGCGCTCGCCACCGGGCCCAGCGATGCCCTGCTCGAGGCGCGGTCGAGCTGCGACCGCGTCCATTCGAGCTCGGCGTTGCCCTGCTGCAGCTGATGTGTGGCCCGGCCCACCTGCTCGCTCAGGCTGGCGACCGTGGAGCACTGCCAGACCTCCATCAGCAGCACGCCGACCACCGCGACTGCGGCGAGCACCAGCTGCGGACGGAAGGGTCGCGCGTCCGAGACGCGCCACGAAGGGATGGATCGAGCCCTGTAGGCGTTCATCGCGGCTTCCTCCGGAAAGCCCTGAGCCGCGCGCTCCGTGCGCGCGGGTTCGACGACTGCTCTTCGTCCGAGGGAACGACCACCTTGCGCGTCAGTTCCTCCCATGGTCCCGCCACCGGCTCGTCATCCATGACGGGCCGGCGGCGCGTCGCAGTCACGCGCGGCGCACCGCGCAGCGCGTGCTTCACCCGGCGATCCTCGCCGGAGTGGTACGCCAGCGTCACCACCGTGCCGCCGTCGCGCATCGCGCCGGGAAGCCAGGCCAGTGCCGCGTCCACCTCTCCCATCTCGTCGTTGATCCAGATGCGCAATGCCTGGAACACGGGCGCCAGCGCCCGGGGACGCGAGTCGGCGAGCACGCGGCCCGCGAGCGTCGCGAGATGGCGCGTCGTTGCGAGCTCGCCCGCACACGCCGCGGCGACCAGCGCGCGCGCGAGGCGTGCCGCGCCGCGCACGTCGCCGTGCTCGCGCAGCGCCACAGCCACGTCCGACTCCTCGGCGTTCGCGAGGCGCGCGGCCAGCGGTTCGCCCGACGACGGATCCATGCGCATGTCGAGCGGGCCGTCGTGCATGAAGCTGATGCCGCGGGCCGGATCGTCGATCTGGCGCGAGGAGAGCCCGAAGTCGAACAGCGCCCCCGTGAATGGTTCGCCGCCGGCGTCGCGGTGCGCGGCCGGCAGTTCGCGGAACGCGGCCTGGCGGATCATCACACGGCTTCCGAAACGCGCGAGGCGTTCGGCCGCGCACTCGAGCGCGGCCGGATCGCGGTCGCAACCGAGCAACCGCGCGCCGGGCTCGGCCTCGAGCACCGCGAGCGCGTGCCCGCCGTCGCCGAGCGTTGCGTCCAGGTAGAGACCGGGGCCGCCGAGCAGGAACCGCAGCGTCTCGCGGCGCAGGACCGGCTCATGACGCACTTCCACGCGGGAACCCCTGGGCGGTGGCGAGCACCTCCGCCGCCGAAGGCCACTCGTGCAGGTGCCCGTCACACCCCGAGAGGCGGAACAGGTCGTGCAGGTAGCGGCTGAGCCCGCACACGGCCACCGAGCCGGCACGGGATTCGAAGCGCACGAGCGCCTCGACCAGGCGGGGCACCATCCGGTAGTCGATGTGCCGCAACTGCGAGCAGTCCAGCAGCAGCTGCGATGCTCCGCGCGCGGCGAGATCCTCGAACGTCTGCTCGATGCGCCGGCCCGCGGGCAGGTCCACCCACCCGCAGAGCGCCACGGTCGCGAGACGACCCTCGGGCCGATCGTGCAGTTCGATCCGCGCCGCGGCCCCGTGTCGACCACGCGTGAACTGGAGGTTCACCGCGAGCGCCTGGCGGGAGTCGAGGGTGTGGGGCGGCGCGACCATCAGACCAGGTCCCCGAGCGACTCGTCGTAGAGCGCGTCCATGTTGTCGAGCACGGGCACCGTGGACTCCTTGAAGCGGTCCGGCGCCCAGATCTCGATGCGACCAACCTGGCCGTGCAGGACGGCATCCTTGCCGAGACCCGCACGGCCAATGAGCGACGGAGGAACCGGGATGCGTCCCTGCTTGTCCACCGCCACCTTGCAAGCATCCATGAGGAACGCGCGGGCGAAATCGCGCTGCGATTTCCGCCCCATCGACATCCTGCCGAGGCGCTCCTCGAAGGTCTTCCAGTCCTCTTCGGCGTACAGCCACAGGCAGCCGCCGAGACCCATCAGCAGGACGAAGGTCGAGAGCGGGGACTTCCGGCCGCGTACGACCCGCATGGACGCGGGGACGACGATGCGTCCCTTGTCGTCGATCGAGTAGTTCGCCGTGCCGTAGAAAGTCGCCATCTCGAACGCTCCGCGGGGTTCCACCCGCACCACCTACATCCCCACTCATCCCCAAAAAAACCCACTGCCCCAGCAAGATAGTTTCGCGAGGCGCAGCGAGTCAAAGAAAAACCACGGGCGAGTGGAGAAAAAGACAGGCAGTGCACGCACGTGCAGCATTCGGCCGAGACGGAACCCTGTCGGCGCGGCGATCGAAACGGCGGCCCGTCGAACCTGGCGGCGGATGACGAGCGATTCGCGCACGCCTGCCGCCGGGTCGAGTGCCGGCACCGAAACGCCCCGCTACGCTCAGCGGAACTTCGCGAGCGAATCGTAGGCCGGCCAGTCGACGCGATAGATCGAGTACACCACGCTGCCCGGGTGCGAGATCCCGAGGTTGGGGACCGACGCATTCCCGATCGGCACGAGGGCCGCGGAGAAGCGGCTGCGCGTGAGGAGGTCGTACGCGCGCGGCGCGCGATCGATCAGGTAGTCCGGCCGCGCCACGCTCACGAACGAGAAGTTCGCGACGACGTCCGCGACCTGCTCGCGTTCGAGCAGCGGCACCATGCGGGGCGTGACGAGTCCCGCGAGATCCACGACCCTGCGGTCGCTGTAGTAGCCGATCGCGCCGATGTCCGGAGCGGCGATCGAGGCGTTCCTGTCCGTATGCTCGGCGAACCACTTGCCCCAGGGCACCAGGCTCCCGTGGATGCCGGCCGTGAACGATCGCACCTGCGGGACGACGGCCGCTTCGTACCACAGGACATTCTGCGTCATCGCCAGCGCCGCCAGGCCCACCCCCAGCACGATCGCGCCGGGGCGCAGCTGGGGCGTCGGCTCCTCGCCCGCCCACCAGCGCTCCACTGCGCGCCACGCGAGCCACGCGAGGATGGGCATCATCGGCACCAGGTATCGCGAGAGCACCGGCACGCTGCGCATGCCGTAGAGCAACGGCAGCGCTCCCACCCACGCCCACGGAAGCATCCGCTGCGCCTGGAAGCGCTTCGGCCACAGCCGCGCGCCCCCGAAGAAGAGCGCGGCGACGAGCGCCCCCGCGAGCACGGCGTCCGTGGCGCCCACGATCTCGGTCTGGCGCTTGAACGATTCGAGCAGCGCCGGGAATCCGGCGCTGGCGGTCTTGGCCGCGAGCGTGTTGGGCCAGAAGGTCCCGAAGTACAGCCGCGCGAAGACCAGCCAGCCGCCGTAGATGATCACCGGTGGCAGCGCGCCCGCGATGAGCCGGCGCACGCCCTCGCGCGAATCGGTGTCGATGACGAGGAACATGCCCCACAGCAGGAGCAGGAACACCGCCTCGGGCCGCGTCAGCGCCGCCAGGGCCCAGAACGCTCCCGTGCGGATGGGTCTCGAACCCCACGCGCGTCCGTCGGTGAACGAAACGAAGCCTGCGAGCACGAGCGCCACCGCGAGCGGGGTCTCCATGCCGGAGAGCGACCAGCGGATCATCCACGCGTGCGAAGCCCAGGTGACCGTCGCGAGCGCACGCAGTTCGGGAATGCGCAGGCTGTGGCGCATCAGGTGAAGGAACAGCACGACGGAGACGAGCGTCGCGACGAGTCCGAACAGGTGCGCGGCGACGATGCCGTCGATGTGCAGCATCATCGCGTCGGCGAGGAGCGCCACCCACAGCGGACTCGTCGAGCCGTAGACGTGCTCGCCCGGATTGAAGACGAAGCCGCGTCCGAGCGCGAGGTTCTTCGCGTACTGCAGATGGATGAACGTATCATCGGTGAGGTAGCCGCGGACCGGCCACATCAGCCCCAGCGCCAGCAGCAACGCGAGCGTGAGGCCGATCCACTCGATCCGCGTAACCGGTCCCCGTTCCACCGGCATCAGGTCGTTCCTCCGGTCAGTGCATCGAGGTGGGCCGCGAGCCGCGCCGCGAGGTGCGTGCGCTCATACTCCGTCAGCCATCCGGGCCGCGCCAACGGCGCTCGTCCCCCCTGCTTCCACGCCATGTACCTTGTTTCGAGCGCGCGCGCCAATTGCCCGCGGTCGCCGGGTGGCAGGACATCCCCTCCGGCGCGGCGCACGAGCCCCGCCGCTTCGTCGTCCGCGGGCAACAGCGCCAGCACGGGCCGTCCGCTGTCGAGGTACTCGTAGAGCTTGCCCGGAACCATCGTGCGATAGCCCTTGCCGCGCGGCTTCCACAGGATCAGCGCGTCGGCGCGCCGCTGCAGCGCGCGCGAGTCCGCGTGCGAGACCGGGCCCGGGAAGCGGGCGATGCCGGTCAGGCCGAGCGCCGTCGCCCGGTCCTCGTACTCCAGGTCGTAGGGACCGGCGAGGTCGAGGCGGATGCGCCGGCGCGCCTCCGGCCGGCGCGCGAGCAGGTCGTGAACCGCTTCGAGCAGCGTCGCCGCGTCCTCCATCAGCGACAGCGTCCCGGTGTAGGCGATGCGGAAATGGTCCGGATCCGACGACTCGTCCGGCGCCGCCGGGGACGGTTCGAACCCGTTCGGGAGGTGCCCGGACTTGCGTGCGATCGCGCCACTGCCGGCCCCGAGTTCGTCGAAATGCGTGCGCGACGCCGTGAGCACGAGGTCGGCGCGCTCGATCACGCGGCGCTCCATCGCCCGATGCCGGGATCGGTGCCATGCCGTGGGCGGCGTGCGGAAGCCGAGCCCGATCCAGGCGTCCCGGAAATCGGCGACCCAGGGAATGCCGGAACTCTCGGCGATGTCCGCCGCCGCCAGATGCGCGCTGTCGGGCGGCGAGGTCGAGAGCAGGACGTCCACGCCACCGGCGGCGATCCGCCGGGCCGCGACGGTCCGCGCGCGCCGCGACCAGCCGGCGTACGAATCGGGCAGCAGCCACCAGTCCGAGAGCGCGCGAAGCCCCGCGAACGTTCCCGCACGCCTCCGCCCCGCGCCGCCGCGCAGCCGCAGCCACGCCGAGAGCGCGCTGCCGCCACCCACGCGCAGCACTTCCGTCCCGGACGGCACGCTTGCGAGCAACGACGCGTCGCGCACCCAGTAGTCGTCCTCTCCCGCGCACACGACGGTGCAATCCCAGCCGTGCGCGGGCAGGTAGCGCACGAACGACAGCGCACGATGCACCCCGCCACCCGCGAGCGGCGGGAAGAAATGCGCGAGCAGCAGCACCCGCCGTCTCACGTGCGCTCCGGCACCGCGGGCAGCGGGCGGCCCGCGGCGAGCGCTTCGAAGCACGCCTCGATTCGCGCGAAGTTGCGCTGCCAGTCTCCGCGCGCCTCGACGACGCGCGCATTGCGCTCGCGCGCGAGCGCCGCCCACGCGGGATCGGCCAGCGCCGACTCCAGCGCGATCGCGAGCGCCTCCGGCCTGCCGCAGGCGAACAACCGCGCGCCGTCACCCTCGGCGACCCACTCGCGATTGCCCTCGATGTCACTCACCACCGGCAGCGCGCCCGCCGCCATGGCCTCGAGCAGCGAGAGCGACGTGGAATCCGATCGCGACGCGGACAGGTAGACCTGCGCGCGCCCGAGCCAGTCCGCGAGTTCCGGCAACGGAAGCCGGCCGAGGAACCGGTAGCGCCCCGCCGGCAGCAGCGCCGCGGCTTCGCGCTCGAGCGCGGGCCGCAGCGAACCCTCGCCGGTGATCGCCAGGAACGTCTCCGGCCGGCGCGCCATGACCTGCGCCGCGCCGCGCAGGATCGCCGGGATGTCGTAGACCGGCTCGTGCATCCGCGTGCTGAGCAGCAGCCCGGCCTCGCGTGTCGCAGCCGGCACGAACCGGCTCCTGTCGATGCCCCAGGGAATCGCCCGCACGCGCTCACGCGGCGCGCCCAGCGCGATCGCCGCGGCCGCCAGGTTGTCGGCATCGGCGATCACGAGGCCGGCCTGCCGGAGCACCCAGCGGGCCCTCACGCGCTGCAGCGCATCGCGCGAACCCGACACCAGCAGGTCGCTCCCCCACGCCGCGACCGACAGCGGCCGCACGCCCGAGAGCGCGCCCATGAGGCCATAGTTCGGAACGAAGTGCGCGTCCACCAGGTCGGGCCCGAACGCCCGCAGTTCCCGCGCGAGCGCAGGCACCGCGAGCGGATAGCGCAGCACGCCCGGCAGCGGCGCGCTCGGCAGCGGCCGCGCGCCGAGTTCCGCGGGGCCGGGCTCGAGCGACCAGAGCCGCACGTCGTGCCCGCGGCCGCGCAGGTGCTCGACCCAGCGCTGCGTGTGCACCACGGACGCGTTCGAGAGCGTCGCGATCCTCATGAGTCCCCGCCCGGCGTGCGTCCGCGCGTGACGCGCGTTTGCAGCCGCGCCACCGCGCGGCCAGCCGCGTTCGCGAACCGGTCGTCGAGCCGGATCGCCGGATAGCGCACCGTGGTCACGCCCAGCGACCGCTTGAACGACGAGACGCCCGGCAGGCCCGAACTGGCGCCGAGGTTGACCCGCGTACGGCCGCGCGCCGCGGCCCATTCCACGATGCGCCACAGCAGCAGCGTGAACGCGCCCAGCGCGCGCCCGTCGGGATGCGTGCCGCTCCA
>CAIXRL010000234.1 GCA_903921835.1 Candidatus Eiseniibacteriota bacterium
CACCGCGCGTGACGGCGTGGGCGGCGGCGCGCTCGCGCGTGGGGCGGGCGCGGGCGGCGAGGCGGAAGCCTGCGCGCCGGCGTCGCCCGGCATCAGCACCATGGTCGCATCGGGGTCCACAGGCGGGAGCGATGCCAGGGAGGACTCCGCGGCGTCGTCGGTGCGGCCGCGCTTGCGCTCCTTCTCCAGCTTCTTCACGTGATCGCGCGCGAGCTTGTTCTCGGGATCGAGGTGCAGCGCGCGCCTGAACTCGACCAGCGCGTCGTCGATCTTGCCGAGCCCCATGTTCTCGTAGTACAGGCCCTGGTCCAGGTGGCGGGCGAAGCGTTTCTTGCGCAGCGTTCCGGTCACGCCCAGCGGATCCGCCGCGAACTCGCGCAGCAGGTTGGACGAGCGCGACATGCCCATCTGATCGATCAGCGCCTCGAGCTCGGCCCGGACCTGCCCGGTGTTCGCGTACCGCCGGGTCATGTCCTTCTGCAGCATCTTGTGCACGATCTGCACGACCTCGTCCGGCACCAGCGGGTTGAAGCTCCCCAGCGGCGGGGGCTCCACGGTGAGCACGGCGCGCAGCACGGTGGAGTAGGAATCACCCTGGAAGGGACGCTGGCCGCCGAGCAGTTCATACGCCACCACGCCAGCCGAGAAGATGTCGCTGCGCTCGTCCACCGCCTCGCCGGTGGCCTGCTCGGGCGACATGTAGGCGGGGGTGCCCAGCACCGAGCCCACGACCGTCATGGCGGACGTGTCCTCGCCCCTGCGGGCCAGGCCGAAATCCATGATCTTCACCTGGCCGTCGGGCGTGAACATGATGTTCGCCGGCTTGATGTCCCGGTGGACGATGCGATGCTGGTGCGCGTGTTCCAGCCCGGAGAACAGATCGCGCAGCAGCAGCAGCGTGACTTCGAGCGGCGGGGCGCCGTACTTCTCCATCCACTTCTTGAGATCCAGCCCCTCGACGAACTCCATGGCGATGTACGCCACGTCCTCGTGGCGGCCGCAGTCGATCACCTGGACGATGTTGGGATGGCGCATCGCGGCGGCCGCGCGCGCTTCGCGCTCGAAGCGGGCGACCAGGTTCGCGTCCTCGGCCAGGTGGGGGTACAGCACCTTGAGGACGACCTTGCGGTCGAGCGACTTCTGCGTGCCCAGGTAGACACTGGCCATGCCGCCGCTGCCGATCTTCTCGTGCAGCTCGAACGCGCCGAAGTCCTTCTTGATTTCCGCCATGTCGTGTCCTGCGCCTCCGCGCGCGAGTCAGGTCCAAAGGCCCCGCAGCTTCGCCATCATCCATACATGGCTCACAGCCATCGAGACCGTGCCGGGCTCGCCTGGCCCGACGATGCTTGCGGAAAGTCCCGCGCCATCGATGCGCGGGAGAATGCCCCAGTCGGCCGGCCGGCGCCAGCCTCCGTCGGGCGGCGTCCGGGGAGCGGCGGTGCTGGCGGGCCGCGCCTTCGCCCAACGCCCCGCCTCCTACCCCGCCAGCGCCAGCTCCAGCGGCTCGCGGAACTGGGCCAGCAGCGCGGCGCGCAGCGCGGCGTGCCCCGGGGCCAGGAGGTGCGGGTCGGAGGCCGCCACCGCGCGCGCGGCCTCGCGCGCCTGGAGCAGCAGCGCCTCGTCGCGCCACAGGTTGGCCAGCTTGAGCCGCGGCAGGCCGCTCTGGCGCGTGCCCCACATCTCGCCGGGGCCGCGCAGGCGCATGTCCGCCTCGGCGAGCGTGAAGCCGTCCTCGGTGGTACGCATCACCTCGAGCCGCTCGCGGCCGCTGGCGGTCAGCATCGCGCCGCCCACGAACACGCATACCGAGCGGTGCACGCCGCGCCCGACGCGACCGCGCAGCTGGTGCAGCTGCGTGAGCCCGAAGCGCTCGGCGTTCTCGACCACCATCAGCGTCGCGTTGGGGACGTCGATGCCGACCTCGATCACGGTGGTCGCGACCAGCACCTGCAACTCACCCGCGTGGAACGCTCGC
>CAIXRL010000235.1 GCA_903921835.1 Candidatus Eiseniibacteriota bacterium
AGCGCCTGCCGTGGCACACGTCGCAGCGCACGAACACGTCGGGCAGGAAATGCATCTCGATGCGCCGGAAACCGTCCCCGTCGCACGTCTCGCAGCGTCCGCCCTTGACGTTGAACGAGAACCGGCCCGGGCCGTAGCCGCGGACCTTCGCCTCGGGCAACTGCGCGAACAGGTCGCGGATCAGCGTGAACGCGCCCGTGTACGTGGCCGGATTGGAACGCGGCGTGCGGCCGATGGGTCCCTGGTTGATCGCCACGACCTTGTCGATGAGCTCGGCGCCGGCGATCGAGCGGTGCGCCCCCGGCGGGTCGCCCTCGAGCCCGAGGTGCCGGGCCAGGGCGGCGAGCAGGATGTCGTTCACCAGCGTGCTCTTCCCCGAACCCGAAACGCCGGTCACGCAGGTGAACGTCCCGAGCGGAAAGGCGACGTCCACGTCCTTGAGGTTGTGGTGCGTCGCGCCCTTCACCACAAGGTGCGTGCCATTGCCGGGGCGCCGGTGCGCGGGCGGCGCGATCGACCGGCGGCCCGCGAGGTAGTCCCCCGTGAGCGAGCCCTCGGTGGCGCACACCTGGGCTGGCGTGCCGGCCGCAACCAGCTGGCCCCCGTGCCGTCCGGCGCCGGGGCCCAGGTCCACGAGCCAGTCCGCGGCGCGCATCGTGTCCTCGTCGTGCTCCACGACCACGACCGTGTTCCCCAGGTCGCGCAGCCGCAGCAGCGTTCCCAGCAGCTTCTCGTTGTCGCGGTGGTGCAGCCCGATGGACGGCTCGTCGAGGATGTAGAGCACACCCGTGAGCTGCGAGCCGATCTGGGTCGCGAGCCGGATGCGCTGCGTCTCGCCGCCGGCCAGTGAGCCCGCGGCGCGGTCGAGTGTCAGGTAACCCAGCCCGACGTCCTCGAGGAACCCGAGCCGGCTGGCGAGTTCCTTGAGGATGGGCGCCGTGATCGTCCGCGAGCCACCGGTGAAAACCAGCGCGCCCGTCGCGGCACGCGCAGCGGAGACGGACATCGCCGTCCAGCGGGCGATGTGCCGCCCGTCCACGGTGACCGCAAGGCTCGCGGGCTGCAGCCGCGCCCCCTTGCAGTCCGGGCAGGGCGTCGGGTTCATGAGCCCGCCGATGGTCCGCCGCACGGCCTCCGAACTCGATTGCCGGTAACGCCGTTCCAGGTCCGGGATCACGCCCCGCCACTTCGAGCGATGGATGAAGGCGGAGCCCTTCCGGGTGCGGAACTCGAACCGCACCTCCTCCTCGCCCGCCCCGTACAGCAGCAGCTTCTGGAGGCGCGCGGGGAGCTTGCGCCACGGCGTCCTGAGCGGGATGTCGAACGCCTTCGCAAGCGCGGCCAGCGTGCCCGCGGTCCACGTCCCTCCCGCGTCACCCATGCTGGCGATGGCGCCCTCCGCGAGGCTCTTCCCCTCGTCGGGGACCACCCGCTCGGGCGCGATGCGCAGCAGCGTCCCGAGGCCGTCGCAGCCCTTGCAGGCGCCGTAGGGTGAGTTGAACGAGAAGTGCCGCGGCTCCAGATCGTCCACGGCCGCGCCGCACTTCGGGCAGGTGGCGCCCACGCTGAGCGGAACGTCGTCCCGACCCTCGCGCACCACGGTGACCAGCCCGGCGCCGAGTTTGAGCGCGGCCTCCAGCGATTCGGTCAGGCGGTCACGCTGGCCGGCGGCCAGCGTCAGGCGGTCCACGACGACGTCGATGTCGTGCCGCTTGTAGCGCGCCAGCTTCGGCGGCTCCTCCAGCTCGCAGAACTGCCCGTCCACGCGGGCGCGCAGGTAGCCCTGACGGTGATAGGCCTCGAGTTCCTTGCGGTACTCGCCCTTGCGCCCGCGCACGACCGGCGCGAGCAGCGCGAGCTTGTGGCCGGACATGTCGGCGAGGAGCTGGTCCACCATCTCCTGCACGCTGCGGCGGGCCATGGGCGTACCGCAATCCGGACAGTGCCGCGCGCCGACCCGCGAGAACAGCAGACGGAGGTAGTCGTACACCTCCGTGATCGTCGCGACGGTCGAGCGCGGGTTGGAGCCCGCGCCCTTCTGCTCGATCGCGATCGCGGGCGAGAGTCCCTCGATCGCGTCCACCTCGGGCTTCTCCATCTGGCCGAGAAACTGCCGCGCGTACGCCGACAGGGACTCGACGTACCGGCGCTGGCCCTCGGCGTAGAGCGTGTCGAACGCCAGCGAGGACTTGCCCGATCCGGAGACGCCGGTGATCACCACGAGGCTCTGCCGCGGCAGGCGGAGCGTCAGGTTGCGCAGGTTGTGCTCGCGCGCCCCCCGGATGACGATGTCCGTCAGGGTGGCGAGGCGTGGCGCCGCCGTGGACTTCGGCGCGGAATCCGGTCGGTCGGCCATGGCGGCGCGACTATAGCCCGGAGTCGCGACCCCGCGCGACTCACTCGTAGCGCAGCGAATCCACCGGATCGAGACGCGAGGCGCGCATCGCGGGATAGAGCCCGAAGAACACGCCGACCAGCGCCGAGAAGCCGAGCCCCGTCACCACGGACCAGCCCGAGACGTACGTCGGCAGCGGGGTCAGCGCCTTGACGAGGAACGAAACGCCCGCGCCCAGCAGCACGCCGATCGCGCCACCTGCCGCGGTGAGCAGGATGGCCTCGATCAGGAACTGCAGCAGGATCGCGCGCCGCGGCGCGCCGAGCGCCTTGCGGACGCCGATCTCGCGCGTGCGCTCGGTGACCGCCACCAGCATGATGTTCATCACCCCGATGCCTCCGACCAACAGCGAGATGGACGAGATGAGCGTCATCAGGGCGACGATACCGCCGGTGACGGTCTGGTAGAGCGACAGGAATGCATCGTCGTTGAAGATCACGAAGTCGTTCCGCTTGTTGCTGGGCAGGTGCCGGCGAACGCGCAGCACCTCGCTCATCTGCTTCATGGCCAGTTCGGACTGGGAGGGCGCCGTGGCGATGGCGTCGAGGAACAGCTCGCCACGCTTGGGAAACCACGGTGGCGCGTCGGACGGCGCGGGCCAGTACTTGTCCACGACGGTGTAGGGCACGCAGGCGACCTCGTCGAAGTCGTTGCCGAGCATCTTGCCCTTCACCTCGAACTCGCCGATCACGGTGAACGGGATCCCGTTCAGGTGGACGGTCTGGCCGAGACCGCTGGCGTCGGCGAACAGCGCCTCGCGCGTGTCCCTGCCCAGCACGACCACGCTGGCGTGGTTCTGGACCTCCGCCTGCGTGAAGAAGCGGCCGCGCGCGAGGTCGTAGCTGTGCGTGACCAGGTACGCCTCGTTCGTACCGTAGACGAACGTGGCCTTGGTGTGGTGGCTGCGGTAGGCGAGCCGGATGTCGCTGAAGGGGAACTTGAACGGCGCGATCGCGCGTACCGCGGGCGCGTGCTCCAGGATCGCCCGCGCGTCGTCCATCGTGAACGCCTTGCGTTGCTTGAGGCTGTCCGGAACGTCGCGGGTGAAGCTCACCCCGGGCCGGATGCGGCGGACGTAGAGCGTATTGTTGCCCATCGCCTGGATGCTCTGCGTGAACGAGCGCTGAAACCCGTTGATGAGCGACACCATGGCGATCACCGTCCCGACGCCGATCACGATGCCGAGCAGCGCCAGCAGCGAGCGCATCCGATTCGCGAACAGGGCCGAACGGGCCATGGCGAACGTCTCGCGGAGCAGCTGAAGGAAGCTCATGGCATCACTCGTGGCGCAGCGCGTCGATGGGGTCGAGGCGCGCGGCGCGGACCGCCGGGTAGGAACCGAAGAAGACGCCCACGCCGGTGCTCATGATCACGCCCAGCAGCACGGCAGGCAGGCTGACCGCGGCCGGCAGCGGTGAGACCGCTCCCACGCCCAGCGCCAGTCCCGCCCCGAGCAGGATGCCGATGACCCCTCCCGCCAGCGACAGCGTCGTGGACTCGACCAGGAACTGCGCGAGAATGTCGTGCCGGCGCGCCCCCAGGGCCTTGCGGATCCCGATCTCCCGGGTCCGCTCGGTGACCGAAACGAGCATGATGTTCATGATCACGATACCGCCGACCAGCAGCGAGATGGCCGCGACGCCGATCGTGACGATGAAGATGCCGCCGGTGAGCTTGTGGTAGAGCTCCAGCCACGTCTCGGACGTCGTGATGCCGAACAGGTCGGGCTGGCCCGGTCGCTGGTGCCGCCGGGCGCGCATGATGTTGCGCGCCTCCTGCTCCGCCAGCGGCAGCGAGGACTCGTCGTCACTCTTCACGGCGATGCTGAACGAGCCGCGCTCCTGGAAGAACTTCTGGAACGTCCGCACCGGGATGGTCACGAACCGGTCCTGGGTGATGCCGAACAGCTTGCCCTTCGCCTGCGTCAACCCCACGACCTCGAAGTCCTGGACGCCGATCCGGATGCGATGGCCGATCGGATCGACGTTGGCGAAGAGTTCCTCCGCCACCTCCGGCCCGATCACGCAGACGGGTTCGCGCCGGCGGTCGTCGAACTCGGTCAGGTGCCGGCCCTCGCCGATGGCGATGTCGTCCACCACGTCGTAGCCGGCGCCTCGGCCGTGCACGCTGACGCCCTTGAGGACGTGGTCGCGGTAGTGGACGGAGGTGTTGCCCTCGGCCTCCCCGACGACCATGGACGCGTTTCGAATCCCCAGCCGCAGGTCGTCCGCGTCGTCGAGCGTCACGTCCGGCCTGCGCCGGGCGGCCTCGAACGCCTCTTCGCTCCCGATGAAGCCGTACTTGTCCACCACGAACACATTCGCCCCCGCATTGAGCAGCTTGTCGGTCACGAACTTGTTCATGCCCTCGACGAAGGACACGACCGCGATGACCGAGGCCACGCCGATGATGGTTCCGAGCAGCGTCAGGAACGAACGCAGCTTGTTCGCCCGGATGCCGCCCAGGGCGATCCCGACGCTCTCGCGGAGGTTCATGCGTGTGCGGGCGGGCTCGCCGGCGCGGGGGACCTCGGGTTCGGATTGACAGTGTCGCTCTCGATCCGCCCGTCCTTCATCCGCACGATGCGACGGGCGTGTTCGGCCACGTCGGGCTCGTGGGTCACCAGGATCACGGTGTTGCCCTGGCGCCAGATGTTCTCGAATGCCACCATGATCTCCTCGCCCGTCCGCGAATCGAGGTTGCCCGTCGGCTCGTCGGCGAGAATGATGCTCGGCCGGTTCACCAGCGCGCGCGCGATGGCCACGCGCTGGCGCTGGCCGCCGGAGAGCTCGTTCGGCCGGTGCTTCATGCGGTCTCCCAGCCCGACGGTGGTCAGCACCTCCTTCGCACGCGCGCGGCGCTCCTCGTGTTTCGCTCCCGCGTAGACGAGCGGCAGCTCGACGTTGTGCAGGGCATCGGCGCGGGGCAGCAGGTTGAACGTCTGGAATACGAACCCGATCTCGACATTGCGGATCCGGGCGAGTTCGTCGTCGGACATCTTCCCGATCTCCAGACCCTTCAGGCGGTACGAGCCCTGCGAGGGAGTGTCGAGGCAGCCGAGGATGTTCATGAGCGTCGACTTGCCGGAGCCCGAGGGTCCCATGATCGCGACGTACTCGTTCTTGTCGATGTTCAGGTCCACGCCGTCGAGCGCCCGGACCTCCTGATCGCCCACCTGGTAGACGCGGTGCAGATCTTGAATGGCAATCAGCATTGGACCCTCACTTCGTCTCCTTCGCGTCACCCGCGTCCTTGCGGACCTTGCCGCCAGGCTTGAGCTCGCGCAGCGCCTTGTACGGCCCCGCGACCACCTGGTCGCTCTCCTTCACGTCCCCCGTCACCTCGATCATCGTCTCGCTGGCGAGACCGCCTTGCACCGGGACGAAGCGCGCCAGGTTGTCGCGCACCACGAAGACGCCGGTGATCTCCTTGTCCTTGCGGCCGATCGTGTCGTCGTCCGCGCCCAGCGACGCCGTCTTGCGCTTCACCGGCTTGCCGCCCTTCATGGCGCGGTCCAGCTCGCGTTGCGTGCGAACCACCACCGCCTGGATGGGCACAGTCAGCACCTTCGGGTGCGTGCCCGTGTCGATGTCGACGTCGGCGGTCATGCCGGGACGGACCTGCGGGACGCGGTGATCGAAGACCACGACGACCTCGAAGTTCGTCTGCCCCTCGACCGTGGAAGTGATCGAGCGCTTGGCCGTGTTGCCGATCTCAGTGACGGTGCCGGCAAACGTCGTCTCGGGCGCGGCGTCCACGGAGATCTTCGCCTTCTGGCCGACGCGCATGTTGACGATGTCCGTCTCGTCGACGTCCGCGCGGACCTGCATGCGCGACAGGTCGGAGACGACCAGGATCTCGGTGCCGGCGTTGTTCATGGTGCCGGTGATCACGATCTCACCCTGCTCCACGTTGAGCGCGCTCACGACGCCGTCGAACGGCGCCAGGAAGCTCGTCTTGGCGAGGTTGTCCGCGGCGCCGCGCAGCGCCGCATCCGCCCGTTCGGCGTCCTGCTGGGCACTGGCCGCGCCGACCCGTGCGCTCTCGACCGTCGTCTGGGCCTGGTCCCACTCCGCCTGCGAGAGGAGCTTCTGGTCGTAGAGCGCGCGCTGCCGCGTGAAGTTGGCCTCGGTCTGGCGCAGGGTCGCCTGGGCTTCGCGAAGGTGCGCCCTGGAGGTGGTGGCCGCCGCGCGCGCCTGGTCCCAGTAGCTGCGGTACTGCGTGTCGTCCAGCTGGAGCATCAGCTGGCCGCGCCGCACCGAGTCCCCTTCCTTCACCAGCAGGTGCACGATCTTGCCCATGATGTCGGCGCTGATCTTGACCTGCGTCTTGGGTTCGATCTTGCCGGGCGCCCGGACGCGCGAGGTCACGTCCTCTCGCCGGACGTGGGCGAGCTGGACCGCCTCCACCTTGCTTCGCGCCGAGTTCACGATGCTCGCGGTCACGACGACCACGAGCAAGAGGCCGCCGAGGGCCACCCACAGCCATGCCTGCCGCTTCATCGCCGGTGCGTTTCCTTTCGTGTGCTCACGAGGCGCGGCCACGCACCTGGTCGAGGGTGGCTTCCGCCACGCGGATTGCAGCCAGCGCGGAGACGAGGCTGACCTGGGCCCGCTGGAGCTGGACCTGGGAATCGACCAGGTCGAGGATCGTCGCAGACCCCACGTTGTACTTCTGCTGGAGGAGGTTCTCGTTCTCGGTCGCCGACTCCACCGTCCGGTTCGCGAGCGCGGTGCGTTCGATCGCCTCCTGGTAGCCGAGGAGCGCGCGATGCACCTCGCTCTCCAGGTTGCGCACCAGCGCGTCACGCGTCTCCCGCGCGCGCAGCAGGCCCGCCCGGGCAGTCGCCACGCTGGCGTCCATGGCGAGGCCGTCGAAGAGATTCATGTTCAGGGACAGCGAGGCGCTGGTGACTCCCTTGCTCTCCTGCGGATACGGCGCACCCTTCGCCTGCGAACGGGTGTCGGGGGTATAGGAGCCCGTCGCGGCGACGTACGGCAGCCGCGCCCAGTGCGCCGAGCGCAGCCCCAGCTCGGCCGCGCGCACGGAAGCCTCCGCCGCGCGCAGGTCGGGCCGCGCGGTGCGCGCCTCGGCCAGCACGGCGGCGCCGTCCACCGCGGGCGCGGCGGGCGACAGCACCGAGTCCACTTCCGCCAGCTGCATCTCCGGCAGGCCGAGCTGCTCGGCGAGCAGGATGCGCTGCCCGGTGACGGCGTGATCCGCCGTGAGCGAATCGAGTTCGGCCTGGGACGTGGCGACCTGAGCCTTGAGCAGGTCGCTCTTCGACACCGAGCCCACCTCGAACATGGCCCGTACGCGCCGCTCGCTGTCGCGAGCCAGCTTCAACGCCTGGCTGTTCACGGTCGCGAGGTGCATGGCCTGGACGACGGTGTAGAACTGCGTCTTGGTGGCCAGCACGACGTCCGCACGCGTCGCGGCCGCCCCGTAGCCGGCCGCGCTCAGACCCTGCCGTGCGGACGACCAGCCAGTCCACGCGGAGAGGTCCAGAACGTTCCAGCGGCTCGTCAGCGACTGCGTCGTGGAGTGCGTCTCGCCGTCGTTGGTGACGGTCTGGATTGCCGCGAAAGGGGCCACGTTCGCATAGGAATATCCGTGCACTTCATGCGTGAACAAGCCACTGCGCGAGGCGCTCGCGGACAGCGTGGGCAGCACGCCCGAGTAGGCGCGCCACATGCCGGACCTGGCGTCCAGCAGGCTGGCCTGGGTGTTGATGACCTGCGTGTTGTGCTGCAGGGCGATCTTGACCGCTTCGTCCGCCGTGAGCGGGGCGGCGGCGGCGCGACCCGCGACGAGCGCGAGCAGGGGTACCAGGATCAGTCGGCGCATCCGGAAATCCACTCCTTCATGTTTCGCGGTAGACAGGTGAACGCCGTGCACGTCGCACGGCGTGGGTATTCTACGGTCCGCGGCCGGACGGAGTTGCATGCTGGGTCTAGCCCGGAGTATTCATGAGCCCGCGGCCTGCGAGCGCAGGCCTGCGCGCCATCCGCTGCGAAACTCGACCGGCCGCCGTCCTCATCGTGTTGGCAACACGGTTCCGGGGTACCCGCCGAAGGTGGGTCCG
>CAIXRL010000236.1 GCA_903921835.1 Candidatus Eiseniibacteriota bacterium
ATCGTCCGTTCCTCCCGCCGGCGCGTTGCCGGCCAGGGCCGACCATATTTCCACGAAGGCGCCGGCCTTGAGCTCGGCGTCCGGGTGTCCCTTGCCCTGCATGCACTCGCGCAGCGCCGAGCGGGCCCGCTGCACGATCACGTCCACGTGCGCCGTGTTCACCCCGAGCCGCGCCGCGATCTCGCGGCTCGGGCGCTCGAGGAAGACGCGGCGAAACCAGGCGCTGCGCGCGCGCGGCGCGAGCCCGTCGCAGCACTCGCGCAGCGCCCGCGCGAACTGCCGCGCGACGAGCTCGTCCTCGGGCCGTGCCGGCTCGGGAACGCACTCGGCGATCGCCGCATCCCACGCTTGCGCATCGTCGAACTCGGGCGCCTCGCGGCCCCGCCGCCGGGCGAAGTCGATCAGGGCGTGCCGCGCCACCTTCGCCAGGTAGCCCGCCACCTCGTGATCGGCGCGTCCGTGCGGATCCCACGCTCCTTCTTCGGCGCGCACGAGCAGTTCTAACGACTTCTGGGACGCCATGTCCTCGAGGTCCTCGTGCCGCACTGCGGCCACGCGCCCGGCCTGCGCGCGCAGCGAGGCAAAGAGCGCCGCGTGCAGCAGCGGCCACAGCGCCGCGCGCGCGGCCGATCGGGCGGCCGCCCTGGCCCGGCGCAGCGAGGTGGCGGCCTCGGCGACGCGCGCGGGCCAGCGGGGCGTGGGAATGGCGGGGGGTGCCATGACGGGAGCCTATCCCCGGGACGGCCCTGGCGGAAAGGGCTGCGTGCAGCGTGCAGCGGTGCCTGCGGCGCCAGGGCCGCGTGCAGCGATGCCGCGTGTAGCGACGGGGCCACGCTCAGCGACAGGTCGCGTGTCAGCGGCTGCGTATTGGGGGGCCCGGGTGTTTCGGACGCGGCGGCTGCTTGCCCGCGCCTGCATCCACCGGCCATTTCCGCTCCCGACTCGCCTGAGGAGACATGGCGGCCCGGTTCGTTCCCCGGCTCTTCCTGCCCCGCGCGCCGCCGGGCGTTCCGGTTCGTCGTCGCGCCTTGCCGGCCGGGCACATCGGCCGCCTCTGTGGTCAAGCGACTCCTGGGACGGGACACCAGGCCCGCCGCGACTCCACGACGAGCGAAGGGCGGCGCCGAGTGGCGCCGCCCATGCCGATTAGAGTGGGTCCGCCGTGTGAGCCTGGACGCTCCCCGATATTCCAGCTCCACCGCCGCGGCCCCACAGGGTGCGGGACGTTGCGTCAGTTGTCCCGGCTGTCGTCGTTCCGATCGTGGCCGCGCTCGTCGTCCGCGCGCTCGTCGTCCGGGATGAAGTGGTCGTGCTTCCAGTAGAGCGTCTCCACGCAGCGGTCGGTGCGGGCGTCCACGACCTTGATCACGCGCGGTCCATCACGGTCGTACGCGGCCTCGCGACACTCGTCGAGCGTGTCCCACCAGCGATCGCCGTAGGCGTCCTCGTAGCGATAGCGCGGCGGCGCAGGCGCGCATGCGCGCTCGTGCCCCACGACCGCGTGCGGCTGCGTCAGCGTTGCACCGAGCACGAACCCGCCGATGAGGCCGGCGAGCATCGGACCGGCGCCGCCGCGATCCGCGACGCGGTATTCGACGCGACTCCCGGGCCGGCTCCAGCGGCCGTGTTCCGCGTGCTTCCAGCGGCGCCAGCCGGGATCGGCCTGCGCGGCCGGCGCGATCGTGAGTGCGAGGGCCGCCGCCGACAGCGCGGCGAGCGTCCAGCGGTGCAGCGTGCGGGTGCGCGTCATGATGTGCCTCCGTCGTTGGGAAGTGTGCTGACGACGGGGCGTCATAGCAGGGCGCGTGCCAGCCGCTCCAGGACTGCCGACGGCCCATGTTTGAGCGGCGTTGCGGTCCGGGAACGAGAATCCGGCGTGCGGGCGGTTGTAGCGTCATTGCCACAGCCGCCCGTACGCGTCGCGACGGAACGTCAGGGGCGCGTCACGACAGGGTCGATCATGGAGCCGCGATGGATCCGGCGCGCGTGACCCGCGGGCCACGCCGGGCCTCCGACGCCCGTCGCTGGTCCACGGCTGGATGCGCTCGTGGCGCGGGGCATGCCCGGGCGGATCGCAACCGCTGGGCTCGACGTCGCGCTCAATGCCAGCCGGAGTGCCTTCGCCGCCTGCGCAGCACGAGCAGCCAGCCGAGCGCGAGCAGCGCGGGCAGCTCGCGCATGCGGCGCGCGGCGTCCTGCAACTCGACGCTTGCGCCGTGGAGCAGGAACGCGCGGGTGGGGCGGAACTGCACGAGCGGGAGCTGGTCCGGCGTCGTGAATGCCCACGTGCGCATCCAGAAGCCGTCGGGCCGCCACAGCAGGGGGCCGTCGTGCGTGCGCGCCAGCCTGCCACTGCCGAACCAGCCGGGACGGTAGCTCCCCCATGCCTCGGGCTCACCGACCCGGGTCACCACCATCTCGGCGGGAAAGCGGTGGCGCACTTCCCATGTCTCGCCGGCGAAGCGCGCCGTGTTGGGAGCGAGCAGCAGGCCATGCGTCGCGAGCGTCGCGACCGGCTCGCCGTCGCACGTGAGGCGCCAGCGGGCGCGGAAGCGCTCGGGCTGTTCCCACGCCCAGTTGCCGCGAAAGTCCGGATCGAAATCCTTCAGCACGAGCGAAGCGTCGGGGTCGGGCCCGCCCGCCCACGGCATTCGAATCGCCATCGTCACTCCCGTTCCTTTCCGGGGCGGCGCACGTCCGATCTGGACATGCGCCCTTCCTGCTGGAGCGTCCGGCGCAGCACGAACTCGATCTGCGCGTTGAGGCTCCGCAGGTCGTCGGCCGCCCACTTCTGCAGCGCGTCGAGGACCGCCGGGTCCATCCGAAGCAGGAAGGGTTTGCGTTCAGCCACGTGATTCCTTCACTGGTAGAGCGAGCCGGCGTTCACGATCGGCTGCGTCTCGTGCTCGCTGCACAGCACCACGAGCA